>DASVEA010000126.1:0-3877 GCA_036380815.1 Nitrospiraceae bacterium | reverse complement strand
CCGGCCATCACCAATTTCACGGCCTCCTGCTGGAATTCCCGAGTAAATGCTCGTCGTGTTGGCCCCATGTTGACCACCTCCTGGGTGAGCATGCCCCACCCTTTTCGAGGTGTCCACTATTTCGGGGGAGGATCAATTTGCGCCGGAAGGAGTTTACGCTGCGGCACACCAAGAACGGGGAAGTTCGAGTGGTTCCAATGACTCCCGCCGTCTGTAACGTGTTCTCGGAGCTATGGCAGGAGCGGCGACTGGACACGAATCGGGTATTCCTGTATAAAGAAAAGCCAATCCAGCGGATAGGAACCGCATTCAAGGCGGCCTGTCGGCGGGCTGGCATTACGAACCTGAGAATCCACGATTTCCGCCATACGGCTTCTACGAATCTCCTACGAGCAGGGGTGGATACCTTTACCGCTATGAAGATCGTCGGCCACAAATCAGACCGCATGCATCGGCGCTATAGTAAGATCGAGCCGGAGGACCTGCACAACGCTGCAGCGAAGCTGCACGTCTTCAGGACTAACACGGTAATAACACCTGGCCCTGTGGCTGTCGGAGCCGAAATCGTAAGTGCGCGTCAAACCTCAGCGAGCGGGCGTAGCTCAGTGGTAGAGTCCTAGCTTCCCAAGCTAGTTGTCGTGGGTTCAAATCCCATCGCCCGCTCCACATAAGACGTGAAACGTGAGGCGTGAAGCGTCACGCCTAAGAGGTGAAGGACTTGAGAGGCATGCGCTTTCAAGTCCTTTATTTATTGTATCTCGGGGACGAGCCTGGCGGGACTAGTTGATCTGGTTTGTTTTGTTTTTCTGGTTCAACCAAATAAACGAGACAATCTAAATAACGGTCTGCGGTGTTGGCGAGCTGTTACACGGCTTTTATGACTTTGCCGCTGCGCAAGCAGCGTGTGCAAACCCGAATGCGTTTCGGCTGACCGTCAATCAGTGCCCGGACTGGTTGGAGGTTGGGCTTGAAGGTTCGCTTGGTCTTGTTATTGGCGTGACTGACGTTATGGCCGGACTGGCGACGTTTGCTACAGAGATCGCATGTAAATGCCACTGGTACATTCCTCCTGCTAGTAGAAAAGATATCAGATTACTAATGGCGAAATGTACCATAGGGTCATTAGTCATCACAAGCAGGATTGAAGGGCTAAGCACGGAAGCCTAAGTCCTGCGGACTTACGATGACGGGAATCGATCTACTAGCCCGGACGATTCATGAATGCCGTTGCGAACCGTTCGAGACCGAAGCCCGCCAGGGCGTCTCGCAAGTGAGGCCGACGCAGGCGTACTAGCAGTCCGTCGAGGAGGCTGAACGAGAAACGCCCCGCCGGGCGAGGGGATGGGACGATGTCGCAGGTATTCATGAATCGTCCGGGCTAAGGTTTGCGGTAGGGACGTGTTGATCATTCGGCTACGGGGATGGGATTAGCGCGGTTAGTTTTGCTGGTTGGGGCCGCTGCCTGGGATTCCTTGGGCGCGGGTGTGAGAGCAACAATAGCAGGTACGCTGATATCGAAACTCGCGTCGCCCCCATCGTCGTACCGGTCTTTCCCCACACTATAGATCTTCTGTTGCGTCGGGCTCCACAACATGGGCAAGCCACTAAATGGATCGTAGTAGGATGAGCCGACTTGAGCGAGTCGATTTGGCACGGTGGTCTCTACGCTCGGGCGCCGCAAGACGACCTGCAGCGAGGCGAGTCGCAACTTGGCATCGGTTTCCCTCAGTTGATTCTGGAAGGGTTCCCAGTCCGGTTCGAAAGGGTTTGGGTTGACGAGATTCTCCAGGATGCTTTGGCGTTCGTTAGCTGGAAGCTCGTGAAGTTTTGGCAAGCGGCTCTGTCCTGCCTCTGACGCATGGATCATTGCGTCGTAGTACGTCGCATACATTTCCCAGGTCTCTCGCGTCTGTAGCTGGGTTCCAAGGAACGAGCGTCCGTGAGGATGCGCGATCTGGCGAAAGGCCTGTTCGGGAAGACGAGCAGTGCTCGCCAACCATTGTGTGTGTGCATTGAGGGACTCAGTCTGCCTCTCTGTGGTGAGCTCACTCGCGTGACCGCCATGGACGCCGAGTGTGAATTGATGTTGAAGCGGCCAGCGGAGCGAGGATTCTGCTGCAGTGAGTGGAGGGGCAATGTTGGGGGTCATCGCCAACACGGTCTTGTCGACGGCGGGCTGCGACAACAAAGTCGAGAGCAGGCGAAGATCGTCGGTGATAAAGATTTGTGCCATGACTTTGGTGGCGATGGTCGTCGCGTCTCGAAGTATGCTCCGCCACATGTGAATATCTTTCTTCAGCCGCTGCATGCCCTGAGCCGTCTGGCGAGAAAATCCGTCAGCGATGTAGAGGCGGTGTGCAACGAATATTTCCACAAAGCGTGGTGTGCCTTGGTGCCCGAATCCCATATCCTCGAAAGGCATCGAGAGCCAGCGCTCATATCGCGCCAATAAGGTGAGGTCGCGACCGGTCACAGTCCGAAGCTGCGCGTGCATATTACGGAACTCACTCACTGGATTCTCGGAGTTCCAGGACGGAAGGACCTCTTCAAGAGGAATCTCAATCTGTAATTCAGAGCGCTCCGGCTTGTCGTAGATGAATTCGCTAACGTCTGGAGCGGCGGTGGTTTCCAGCCATATCTCATGGCCCACCTTGGCTGGATTGAGAGAAGCGTCTGCAGCAAAGCCGAGGAGATAGTAGTAGCCATTCTCATAGGGGTTGGTGAGACGGTGCGGCGGCGGCTCTAGGAGTCGGGTGAATGTAGCGCTGGGAGGTTGTCCCTTTGAGGACCAGATGAGGCTCGATATCTGGAAGATGGCCCAAAGGACGACGACGCTAATGATCAGGTGCTTCATGGATACGTAAGTAGACGTTGCATGCCGGGCCGGTGATTCATGTGAACTCGTATCCTATTCGCGAGAGTCATCAACCTTAAAGGTGAGCAAAGCCTATGCCGGGAGGTGACCTGAAAAGCCTCGGTCTTTCGCTCTGTTTGCCGATGGGTATGAACGGACACCTGTCAGAGGATGAGCAAGGGAGGGGCCGACGGACATTAATGAACTTGACAACCTTCTTCCCTGTCTCCTAGAGTGCCCTCCACATTGTGACTCCTGGGTAAGGGAAGAGGGTGCAAGTCCCTCGCGGTCCCGCCGCTGTAAATGGGGACGAAACCCGTGGAAGCCACTGTCTGGGGAAGCCTTTAACCATCAGCAGTCAGCATTCAGCCAGAAGCTGATCGCTGAAAGCTGAGAGCTGATCGCTTCTAAGATGGGAAGGCGCGGGGAGTAGGGTGAACCATAAGCCAGAAGACCTGCCAGGAGAATTGATCCATGTTCCCTCGTGGCCTGGGGAATTGGCGAGGATGAGTTGCGGGTGCAATCCTCAAGGTCTGCCGAGGCCTTGGGGGTTTTTTATTTGGACACTCGAAGTCGCCGCGCTGGATGCTCGGTCATGGCAGCCGTCCTGTTCATAGCCTCTGCTGCCGTGTTGTGGAGTCATCCTTCGGTAGCGCGAGCGGACGAGGGGGATATGGCACGTCGACAGCAGGGCATTCTCACCGGCATGCCCTTCATGGCCAACATTACCCCGCGCACCTTCGTCGACGATCTCGGCAGGAAAATTTTTCTGGCTAAGGCACCCAAACGAGTGGTCTCTCTCGCACCCAGCATTACCGAAATTCTTTATGCCATCGGGTTAAACGACGAGATTGTCGGCGTCACTGAGTTTTGCGACTACCCGCCGGCGGCCCAGCAGAAACCGAAGATCGGGTATGCCCAGCCGAATATCGAAGCCATCGTGGCGTTGCAGCCTGACCTGGTGTTGGCCCCACGCGCATTTCTCCGCGCCGACCTGTTGGCCAAGCTCGAGCAATTGAAAAT
>DASVEA010000125.1:0-3781 GCA_036380815.1 Nitrospiraceae bacterium | reverse complement strand
AGAACCGACTGCGTCGGAAGTCGCGGCACGGATGAAGACGACGGACGAAACGGTGTTGGATCTCAAGCAAGTGGTCCGTACGACCTGTTCGTTGGACAGTCCGATCAATGAGGGCGGGGATACGTTCTTGCGCGATGTGATTGAGGACCCTTCGTGTGTCTCGCCTGCCGATACGGCCGAGGGGGTGATGCGTCGGGCGGAGATGATGGAGTGGGTGCAGGAGTTGCCTGAGAAGGAGCAAACTGTTATTATGTCGCGGTTTGGGCTCGATGGGAGTGAGGCCAAGACGTTGGAAGAAATCGGCCGGGAGATGGGGTTGACCCGTGAGCGGGTCCGGCAGATTGAAATGGCCGCCTTGGCGCGTTTGCGCCATACCATTGAACGCAGAACCATGACACAAGCCGACTTGCTCTGATCGATGGCCCCCGTCAATTATCGCGCCCTCATTCGCGAGGTCCCCGATTTCCCCAAGCCCGGTATTCTCTTCTACGATATCACCACGCTGCTCAAAGATGCCCGCGCCCTGTCGTCGATCACCGATGAGTTGACAGCCTACTATCAGGGGCAGCGGATTGCCAAAGTCATCGGTATTGAGTCGCGCGGGTTCATTTTCGGTGGGATACTGGCGAATGGGTTGAACGCCGGGTTCGTTCCAGTCCGGAAGCCCGGCAAATTGCCTGCCGACAGTTTTGAAGTCAAATACAGCCTTGAATACGGTTCGAACTCCCTTGCCGTCCACCGCGATGCGATCGCGGTAGGAGAACGGGTGCTGATCGTGGATGACTTGCTGGCCACAGGGGGCACAGCGGCTGCTACGGTGTCTCTCGTTCGGCAGTTGGGCGGCGAGATCGCCGGGCTCGACTTTCTCGTGGAACTCCAGGGTCTTAAGGGTCGAGATAAACTGGTTGGCCACCCTATCCATTCGACAATCCTCTATCCTTAGCCCTTCTCAGCCTATTCCCCACAACCCCTTGTCAAATGCGGGAGTGCCGTGCTATGAATGCCGAACTTTTTTCGGCTATTCGACGTTCACCCCTGGAGCAGGACCCGTCATGGCAACAAAAACCCCCGCCAAGAAGAAACCGATAGCGAAAGCCAAGGTGCGGGCGAAGCTCGAGAAACCAGCGAGCAAACCCAAGCGGTCTCCAGTTGTGGTCCCTGAAAAACCTATCAGCATGACCGTCTCTCCCCTGGCTGCCAAACCGAAAGAAACAGCGAAAGAACGCGAAGACCGGGAGCGCCGGCGCCAAGTCCTCCATCAGATGTTGATGAGGAAGCGCCAGGAAATTCTCAAAGAGATTGAAGGGAGTCTGGGCCAATCCCTCATCGAAGATAAACAGCGGCGACTTGAATCTGCACGCGACGTCGGCGATCAAGCCCTCATGGATCTCGATCGCGAGCTGGGCATTTCGTTGATGGAAATGCGCAATCGCCGCCGGCAGGCCATCGATGAAGCGTTGACGAGGCTCACCGAGGGCACCTATGGTATCTGCGCGGAGTGTGGCGTAGAAATCAGTGAGCGGAGATTGGAAGCTGTCCCGTTTGCAAAGCTCTGCGTCGAGTGTCAGTCAAAAGAAGAGCTGCTGGAAAAAATCGAGCGAGAAGAAGATCGCGACTAGCTGTTCTTCCACGAAAGCTGCCGATTCCTGCCTCATATGGCCCGCATCCCTTCAATCATGAGCTTGGCTCTACCCTCGTCAGACGAAGTTCGTGTTCTGTGACCGCGCTTGATATCCTATGCCGCATGCGGGAGCGGGAGCGATGACGCCGACAGGAAATCGAGCGGTCATCTTGGCGAGCGGAGGGCTGGATTCCACCGTCACGGCGGCCATCGCCAAGCAGGAAGGTTGCGATCTCTTCTTCCTCACGATGGCCTACGGACAACGGCATGCGGTGGAGGTGGAGCGGGCTCGGCAGATCGCAGCCGCCTTGGGCGTGGCGAATCATTTGGTGATGAATCTGGATCTTCGCGCCATCGGCGGGTCGGCGCTCACCGGCCCGGCGGCAGTGCCCAAGGACCGAGAGGGTACAGGACGTAGCCAGACCATTCCTGTCACCTATGTGCCGGGACGCAATCTCATCTTTCTCTCGATTGCGGCGGCGCATGCGGAGGTCGTGGGAGCGTCTCTCATCTATTTTGGCGCGAACGTACTCGATTATTCCGGCTATCCGGACTGCCGACCTGAATTCATTCGCGCGTTTGAAGCGGCGGTGAAGGAAGGCACGAAGGCCGGCACGGAAGGGAACCCCATCCATGTCAAAGTTCCCTTGCTGATGCTGACGAAAGCGGAAATCATCCGGCAAGGGATCGACCTGCATGTCCCGTTTCATCTGACTCATAGTTGTTACGATCCGGTGGAAGACCAGGCTTGTGGGCGATGCGATAGTTGTGTGATCCGGCGGGAGGGATTTGCGAAGGTGGGGGTTGTGGACCCCATCGCATATGCGATAACCTCAGGATGTTGAAACAGGCGGCCAGCGTCGTTCTCGCATCCCTCAGACCCTCGACGTACACAAAAAGTACGCCTCGGGTCCTCACTCGCTGCGGCCTTGCTGGCCATCCTGTTTGAACATCCTGTAGGGGCATTCAATCAAGCATCTGACGATTGGACTATTCGTGCTCGTGCCGATCTGTTCCCATCTCTAGCAGGTGGGGAAAAACTATTGCTTCATTCTGGAACTTCGATTGTTCGCGCGTGTGGCACAAGTCTAGTCCGTCTGGTTCATCTAATTAGTCCAGTTCAACCAAACAAACCAGACAGACCGAACAGACCAAATGAACAAGATCAGAGGTACTAATTCCATGAAAATCCCGATGACCTCAAGACTTCAGATCGGAGTGTGGTTGCTGGGGCTAGGCCTCCTTGTGGCCTGCGAATCCTCGGAGCCCAAGCTAGCGACTGGGGGTGGACCTGTGCCGACCGAGTTCCAAGCGGGCGAAACCACATTCAACGCGAACTGCTCGGCCTGCCATGGGAAACAAGCGGCGGGAACCGACCACGGACCTCCGTTAGTGCATAAGATCTACGAGCCACACCATCACGGGGATCAGGCCTTCCAACTGGCGGCGGCCAACGGCGTCAGAGCGCACCATTGGGAGTTCGGCAACATGCCGAAGGTCGAAGGCGTTACGCCTCAGGACGTCGATCAGATCGTGAAGTATGTGCGGTGGTTACAACGCCAGGCAGGCATTCAATAGCAGCAGGATGCTGAAACAGTCCGCCAGCGGCGTTCTCGCATCGCTCAAAAGCTCAACGTACCGAAGCGTACGCCTCGCCTCTTCGCTCGTTGCGGCCTTGCTGAACGGACTTTTTGAGCATCCTGCGATGTCTACTCTTATGGATTCGCTCCTTGCTCACCGCTTTGAAAGCGGCAGGTGAAGCCACCTGCCAGGGCAAAAGCCCGGCAGCGCGATGGCGGTATCTGGGGAGTAAGGGTAGTAACTCAATCAGGTCATAACCGAATGGTCTGTAGGACTGTTCGTGGTGAGCTTGTCGAACCACAAACTGAGTTTCCCGCAACCTACTAGGACAAGCCCGGTCTGTCTGGTTATCTGGTCTGGTTGGTCTCATGCAATCAAACAAACCAGATAGACCGAACAGGCCAAATGAGCAAGACAGGCGGGCGGGACGAGCGAGACGGGCCAATCGTGGAGGGCCTGGTGAATTCCCATCTGCCCTCTCATGCTCCTTCCAAGCTCGTCCATTCCCTCTCCAGGGATGGGGGCTGATTGATCATCCACTGCGCGCAGCTTTCTCACCCGCCCACCCAATGGCACGCC
>DASVEA010000124.1:0-5382 GCA_036380815.1 Nitrospiraceae bacterium | reverse complement strand
GCGGCAACGTCGGCACGCAGGAGCGGGGGATCTTCATGCGGCGAGAGCGACGCAGCCAGTTTTCGGACCTGCCCGAGTAAGGAGCCCAGCCCGGAACTGACGCGAGGAAAGGCGCCGGGGCGATCGTCGTCGTGCGCGATGCTCGACATGACGGCAGCCAGCATGGCGGGATCGGCTCCGTTGAACGCATCGGCCCGGAGCAATTCCGTGATGAGCAGCGAGTGGTCGATGCGGATGAGCCTGGCCCATGCGCCGTCTTCGGTCAGACGGGCCGACGGCGTGAGGTACCCGAACTGTTGCAGGACGTCGATCTTCTCCTGGAAACGGTGCCAGAGACTCGTTCTCAGGGCCTGGATCGATTTGACGTGCCGATGTTGTTCCTGCCGAAGTTTGGAGGCGAGGGGATAGTCCCTCTGACAGGGGGAACGCGAAGGACAGGTTGGACATGCAAAATCGCCCAGGGTTTGCACGATGGCGTCAGGAATCGGTTCATCATCCTTCGGAATTAGGATGGGAAGCTCCGGCAGCCTGCCCGGCAGCTCTTCCAGGTGATGGAGTAACTCTTCCACGCTCTCCGGCGTGCACCAGGGATAGACCGGCGCGTCCACGCAGTCGAGGACGCGGTCGGACACTTCGGTCACCGTGGAGGCGGGGGATTCGGTAATGCCTCCGCCTAGACGTAGTGCCGTGATCATCGGGCTCTTCTGTCCCTTGCTGCGATATTGCCGCAGGACCACACCCCGGCTGCGGCCAAAGCCCACCACGCGACCGGGCGTGAGAAAGTGAAAGCGTGCGGCGACTTCTGGTGGTTCGTGCCTCCTGACGGGTGCGCGGTGCGATTTCTGCCGGCGGACCTGGTCGAAGGTCTGCCATTCTGTGATCCAGTCGGTGCAGACGCGTGGCCCGAACGGGTCCATCTGATCGCGCAGATCGTCCAGTTTGCGTTCCAAGACCTCAGCGCGCTGGTTGAGCTGAAATTGCGCAAAACTTTTGGCGAGAATCGGTTGTATTTGATCCAGCGCATGCGCTTTCAAGAGATTCAGGACCATCGGGTAGCTGATGACGAATTGGCTGTTGATCGCTTCCGGATGGCCGGTGAAGCCTTTGGTCAGCACGTGCAGATCGATGTAGGGTGAAGGGGTGACGATGGCGAAGCCCACGAGATCTTTTCCGCGGCGTCCAGCGCGGCCGGCAATCTGCTGTACCTCGCCGATCGTCAAGTCCGTGAAGTCGCGTGACTTGCGAATGCTGGACTGAGTGATGATGACGGTTCGCGCAGGGAAATCGACTCCGGCGGCCAGTGTGGTCGTGGCGAAGACGGCATCAAGGCAGCCATGACGCATCAGTTCCTCAACCGCGATTTTCCAGGAGGGCAGATGGCCTGCGTGATGCGCCGCCACGCCGATGCGCTGGACGGTCGGAATGAGCGGGTGTTCGGCGATGCTGGGATATTGGGCGATCACTTTTTCCAGCACGGTGGCGATGGCTTGCTGCCGAGGCGGCGGGAGGAGGATGCGGCTATGGTCGAAGGCCTGCATCGCTTCATCGCATGCGCGGCGCGACGTGAGGAACACGATGGCAGGGGTCAAGTGCTTTTCGCGAAGAGCGATGATCAGATCAACCGGATGAATCGAGGGAGGCATGCAGTTTCATTCCCTTTGCAATCACGACCAAGCCGGATTCGGTGACGGTAAATCGCCGGGCGTCGGACTCTCGGTTGTACCCGATTTCCGAGTTGGGCGGGATGATGACATCCTTGTCGATGATGGCCCGTCTGATCCGGCTGTGTGCGCCGATGACAACGTTTTCCATGATGATCGATTCACGCACGTCCGCATTGTCCTGCACACGGACGTCCGGTGAGAGCACTGAGTTTTGCACCCGGCCACCGGAGAAGATGCAGCCGCCGCAGACGATGGAATCCAGGGCCACGCCCATCCTGCCCCCCTGATAGTCTTGCGCGAAGACGAATTTAGCCGGCGGAAATTGACCTTGATAGGTTCGAATCGGCCAGTGCTGGTCGTAGAGATTGAAGAGGGGATCCACCGCGACGAGGTCCATGTTCGCTTCCCAGTACGCGTCCAATGTTCCGATGTCTCGCCAATATTTCACGTCTTTCTTGTTCGCGTCGATAAATTTGTAGGCGTAGATTCGCCGATCGCGGATCATTTGCGGAATGATGTTTTTCCCGAAGTCGTGATATCCGACTGCCTGGGCGTCGGCAATCAAGTACTCGCGGAGGACGTTGGTACGAAACAGGTAGATGCCCATCGAGGCAAAGGCATGGGTCGGATCGTTGGGGATCGATGTCGGGTGAGCCAGCTTCTCTTCAAAGTTCATAATCCGGAATTCCTCATCCACGCTCATCACACCGAATCGATGGGCCTCTTCGATCGGAATATCGATCGCGCCGACCACGGCATCGGCGTCTTTGGCGATCAGCCAATGGAGCATCTCCATATAGTCCATCTTGTAGATGTGGTCGCCGGCTAGGATGAGCACATAGTCAGGCTGTTCGGTGTCGAGCAGAAAAAAGTTTTGATACACCGCGTCGGCGGTGCCTTGGTACCATTCTGCTCCGATCCGCTGCTGGGGCGGAATCGAGGCGATGAATTCGCCGAGTTCGGCGTTGAAGATGTTCCAGCCCATGCGGATGTGACGGTCGAGCGAGTGAGATTTGTACTGGATGAGGACTGAGACTCTGCGAAGCCCGGAGTTGAGACAATTGCTGAGCGTAAAATCAATAATGCGATATTTCCCGCCAAAGGGAACCGCCGGCTTGGCCCGATGTTCGGTGAGGGGCTGGAGACGTTCACCTTTCCCGCCCGCTAGCACCATGGTAAATATGTTCGCCATTGCGGCGAATTGTAGCAGGGCGCTGAGGAAATAGAAAGAAAGCAGACTCGTTGACATCGCGATGGTCTGAGACGATACTAGGCGAGACAGTCCCGTAGGCTATGGGAAAACTATATTGGTTTATGAAATTTCGGTGGTGAGTACTGTGCAACTGGGGAACACTCTTGCAGGATGTTCAAAAAGGCCATCAGCGCGGCCGCAGTGAGCGACGAGGCGAGGAGGTGCTTGGCGAACGGAAAAGCCCCTCCGGTGATTCCGACATCCGAGAGGCTCTCTTCAGTACGTTGAGTCTCTGAGCGATACGAGAACAAAGCTGGCGGACTTTTTCAGCATCCTGCCAGGAATATCGGTGAGTATTCGAGCAAAGGAGTAAGCATGAAGCGGGATGTACTGGTCACGTCGCTTGTGAAACAGAAGGTGGCTGAAAAGCCGGCAGTGGACCGCAGTACCGATGCGCTCCGGCGGCTTGAACATCTTGAAAGCCAAATGGCAAAGTTGTCTGAATTGGTTCGCGAGCATGCGGAGGATGTCGATCGGTTGGTGCGCATCGTGGCCGAAGATCGCGACACCATTCGGCGTCAGCTGTTGCGCAAGCACCAGGAGCAAGTGCGGGTACGCAAACATCTTCGTGACTCCAATTCTAAGGTAGGACTCGACTTCTAACAGGATGCTGAGCCTGTGCCTGGTGATCTCCCGCAGTCGATCTCCTCGCGAGTCCATACCTCACAGGACCTTAGAGAAGCCCGCCCGGTTTATTCCTGCTGCACAGCTTTCGTCACGATCCCGTGGTGCCTTCGTCGGGCCTCCCGCGCTGACCTTCGTGGCGTTGAGGTCGACAGGAGGGGGATTAGGCCTGCCAAGGAAATGGGAATCTCTGGCTTCATGCCTCGATGCTTGCAATTGCGAAGAGTAAGAAAGGGGATGACCGTGCAGCAACGACATGCTTGTTCCTGGGGGATTGTTTTATCGGTTGTGTTATGGGGAGTGCCTCAGACCCCGTGGGCTGAAAAAGGAGGGGTTATCCCTGTCCAGATACCCTACGAGGCGCCTCCGAAGGGACAGAATCAGCCGGCTGAATCCGTTCCGCAGAATACGAAACCGCTGACGGACAAGGAGATCCAGCGGGCGGAAGCCCTGTTGCCATTGCTGGAAGGTGCGCAAGAATTTTGGGCGATGGGAGAATTCGTGCATCTCGGCGAGCCAGCCGTGCCGGTCCTGGTCAAAGGTTTGACCATGGCGGGACCGCGCATTCGGTATAACGTCATTGAAACTATTTTGATGTTGAAGGCGGCCTCGGCAGTTCCGAATCTCGTTGCAGCGGCCAAGGAACCGAACGAGATCCCGCGGGTTCGTGAGCATGCACTGCGGGTGGCCGTTCGTTTGGACGCGGCCAAAACCGTGGACGCGATCGAGGTGATGGCTAAAGATCAGAATTCGTCGATTCGGAAGGCCGCCGCGTTCGAAGCTCGGTATGTCAGAGAGAAGACGGTGGTACCGGTTCTGATCGGGATGATTCCCGATGAGGAACGTTTTGTTGCACTCTCAGCGGTGCATTCGCTTTGGATTCTGACCCGACATGAAACGGAGTTCCACGATTGGGAAACGTCGACCAAACAAGATCGTCAAGAGTGGGCGGCCGAGTGGTTGGCATGGTGGGACGGACAAAAGAACAGCTTCGAAATGTCGGATCCGAAGCGGCCTGCGCGGGCCCGCTAGCCGGCTGGTTGCTCTTGTCTGTATGGTCTATCTGGTTTGTTTGGTTTGTCTTGTTTATTTGGTTGAACCAGCAGTTTCGTTGCGCCTTGCGGGGGTGAAAGTGTGTTATATTTTGTGAGTTCGTCCTCTCGTTTCCTTACTTGTCGAGTGCTCGATAGAAGGATGATAGGTACACTCCATGGCTAAGCTCCCGATTGCAAAGCTCGGTAATCCCGTCTTGCGTCAGATTGCGGCCAAGGTTGATCCTCGTGACATTCGCACGTACGACCTGCAGCAATTCATCGACAATCTGCTTGAGACGATGCTGGACGAACCGGGGATTGGCTTGGCGGCGCCTCAGGTGTCGCGTTCGATTCAACTGTGCGTGATGGGCTGTGAAGGGGAGGATGGCTTTCCCCAAACCGTTCTCATCAATCCCAAGATTGTCTTCTATGGTCCCCACCAAGTCGAAAACTGGGAAGGCTGTTTAAGCGTTGATGGGCTGCGGGGAAAAGTCACGAGGCCGTCAGTCGTGAGGGTTAAGGCACTGGATCGTCAAGGCAAATCGATGGATTTCGAAGCGACCGGTCTCTATGCCGTCTGTATCCAGCACGAGATGGATCACCTGATCGGCAAGGTGTTTTTGGATCGGATGACCGATATGTCGACGCTCACGCAACTCGTCGAATTCGATCAGTATTGGCGACACGATCCCGTTCCCGCTATTTGACAGGCTGTTGTGAGGCGATCCGTGACCTGTTCCATCTTTTATCCCGTAAGGTTCACGAGAGTTTGTCAACACTCTGTTAACTAACCCGCCGTGAAGATTCT
>DASVEA010000123.1:0-2462 GCA_036380815.1 Nitrospiraceae bacterium | reverse complement strand
GGTAAAGGATCCCTTCTCATACCCGAACATTTCCGACTCCAGGAGGGTATCCGGCAGTGCCCCACAATTCACCGGGATAAACGGCTTGTCTCGACGTGGGCCATTCGCGTGGATCGCCCGCGCAATCAGTTCCTTGCCGGTCCCGCTTTCCCCTTGCAGGAGCACCGTGCTCTTGCTTCCGGTCACCCGAGCCACCAGCTTATACACTTCCAACATGGCGGGACTGCTTCCCACCAGCGGCGACCATTCATCTTTGCTCTTCAACTCTTCACGAAAGCGGGCATTTTCTCGGACGAGTCGGCAGTGATCAAGACTCCGCTTGACCACCAGGGTGATATCCTCTTTCTTAAACGGCTTGGCGAGATAGTCGTAGGCTCCTTGCTTGATCGCTTCGATCGCACCTTCCAGGGACCCGAACGAGGTCAGTACCACAACCTCTGTGTCAGGGCTCATACGTTTAAATTCACGCAAGACCGTGAGTCCATCGACCGCGCCCATACGAATATCTGTCAGCACCAGATCCGCTCTCCCCTGGTGTCCACGAGCGATCACCTCTTCTCCGCTGGCGAAGGCTTCAACGGCATAGCCTTCCTTTTTTAAGGCCTCAGCCAAGAGATCACGCGCGACCGCATCGTCGTCGGCTACGAGAATTTTCGCTGGTGGCATCAGTTCCCCTCTGTTACGCGCGACGGCTCGGTCTTTAGTCCAGGCAAGGTCACGGTTACGGTTGTGCCGCGGTCTGTCTCGCTCTCGAGCACAAGACTTCCTCCATGGGCCAAGACCGTTTCGCGGCTCAAGAATAGCCCTAATCCGGTGCCCTTGCCAACCGCTTTGGTCGTGAAAAATGGTTCAAAGGCTTTCTGTATATCGGCCTCCGGCATGCCGCATCCTGTATCCCGCACTTCGATTGTGATTACCAGCGGCGACATCGCGTCGGCAACCCGACGGCCGCGGTCGAGTTCGTCGGAGGAGGCCGCACGGGCTCCTACTAATACGCTCACCGCTCCATGCGCTGGCGTGGCGGCTAAGGCATTGGCGAATACATTCACCAACACTTGATGCATCTTTTCCGCATCGGCCCAGATGAGCGGGAGGTCTCCGGCAATCTCGACCGTCATGGTAATCTCTTTTGCATGGAAGGCCGGTTCCATGAGCGCGACCGCCTGGCTGATCACCTGCTCCACGGGCAACCATGTCGGTTCAGGCTGGCGCTGTCTGGTTGAAGACAACAAATCCTGTATAATCCGAACCACCCGTGTCAGCTGCTCATCAATCACTGTCACCCGCTTCTTCATCGCAGGCGTGACGCCCGGCTCTTCAGCCAGCGCTTGCACATGCCAGGCAATCGAGTGCAGCGGAGTTCCGACCTCATGCGCCACAGAAGCCACCAGTTGCCCCACCGCGGCTAAGCGTTCCGAGCGATTCAGCAGGTCTTTCGCATCGACCAGCTGAGTATTGGCCTTCAGGAGATTTTCCGTTTCCCGGGCGAGAGCTGCACGCGCCGCCTCCTCTCGCGTCTTGCGTTCTTCCCAAGTCATGCCGATATAGGCGACGACCAGGAGTACTCCTGCGACCACGCTGCGATTGATCACCGCTGCCTGAAACCGCCCCGGTTTGGTCGGTTGCATCAACCCGATATAGGTCGCCACGATACAGGCCACCACCGTCACGAGCATCAGGCTGCGACTGCGCACCGTCGCAACTAAAAGAATCGGCAACACAAAACCGTACGCGCCCACAACGTTGGCCGGAGCGGCCATCTCGAGCACCACGATCGCCAGGAACACCGCCCCTGCGATCGCCAGCACAATGCGATTTTGTTTCAACATGGGAATGGGAGATATGTAAACTGCCGATGAACCATGGTCCGATCTCTAGCAGGATGTGGGGAAATTATTTCAACGCAGTAGACCTTCGACGGGGTGCTCCTCAGGGATAAAAAAACATCGCCGAAAGATGCTCAAAAAGGCCATCCCGCAAGGCCCTTCCAATTCTATCTATCTCTTTTTAGGGGAGTGGTCGAGGGTGCCCTTTACTGCGCGCATTTTCTCACCCACCCGCCCTGGGCACGCCAAGACGCGCCATTGACCCATGCGAGCACATTCTTATCGTGCGCGTTCTGCGAGCAAGAAGGGCACCTGGCCGCTCCCGCCTGCTGGCGGTCTTTCCCAGCATCCTGAGAGAGGGTCTTACCCTAGCGGACGGGTCAAACGCAAGACAGCCCCAAGCTGCAGCAGACGTTCATCACACAAGATCTCATCCACACGAACTGCATACTTACGGGTCCAGTTTGGGTGACTATCGACCGTTCCAGGAAGATTGGTTTGCGAAAGTTCGCCCAACCCGTCTTCGAGATTCACCAACATGATACAGGACGGCGTGCGAGCCAAGTAGATATGAATCGCTCGGCATAGATCATCCGTCATGGCTGGCGCAGTGGCCAGGTCCTCAGTAACGCCATT
>DASVEA010000122.1:0-2570 GCA_036380815.1 Nitrospiraceae bacterium | reverse complement strand
GACATAGTTCAAGACACGTGGAATATCGGCGAGGAAATTGGGATTGCCTTTGACGCGATCGATGTAAACGAATCGCCCCGCCGCTTTGAGGTTACGCTGGATGCTCGTGAAGTCGAACAGGCGGCGGAAGGCCTCTCGGTTGGTCCGTACCTGCCGGTACGTCGCCGACCGATCGAGATAGCGGTTGATCAAGCGGTCGATCAGCGCCTCGTCGAGTTCGATATAGGCGTCGCGCAGCAGCGAAGCGAGATCGTACGTCGCCGGCCCCATCAAGGCGTCTTGAAAGTCGATGACGCCCAGCCGTTCGCCATCGACCATCAAATTGCGCGAATGATAGTCCCGGTGGACAAAGACGCGCGGTTGGCTGGCGAGCAACTCGGCGATTTTCTCGAATTCGCCCCGGATGGGCAGGTGATCGTCGGCGCACATCAGTTTCCCCTGCCTCGCCACGATCCCATACTCCAGAAAATGGTCGAATTCCCACATGAGGAGCGGCACATCGAAACTTCGGTGGAACGCGAGACAATGCTGATTGGCTGGTGAGGTGGACGTCAATTGCATATGCACGAGGGCATCCACTGCCTGCGTATAGCGCGCTTCGAGGTCTGCCTCACTCGCCCCACGACAGGCTTCCGACAGTGTGAGGTCCCCAAAATCTTCAAGATAGAGTAGCCCTGCAGCCTGATCATAGTGATAGAGGCACGGAACGGAGACCCCGGCTTTGGATAAATGGGAGAGGATGTTCAGAAACGGTAATTCGGTGAATTGATGAGCGGCCCCGCTGACGGCTTCTTCTGATTGCTTGAAGGCCTCCGGCTCGGCCAACTGCATGAGAATCACCGAGCGAGCAGCGCCTCCGGTCAACTCGATGCGAAAATACCGGCGGTTAGAGGCATCGCCTGCTAATGGCGTCAGCGTCTTGAATTGTCCCTTAAAGGGAAGCCGGGCCTCGACCGTGGCAACCACGAGGGTACGATCCGGCAAGGCCAGTGGTTGTTTCGGCGCGGCAGGATCGACCGTAGCCATAGGCTACGCATTATACTGATGCGGCCAAACCTTGTCACGGAATGGACATTCATTAAGGGTACGGCAGCTCAAAAAAAACACCAACGGTGGGACCCAACCTCACGCCGACGCACTCATCTTCGTGATTCGACCGACGCCAACTGCGGCAAGCGTCGCGCCAACCGTATCGGCCAGCCAATCCTGCCAACTAGCCTCGCGGAGAGGGACAAAGAGTTGATGCACTTCATCCGTGAGGCCGTAGACAGATGCCGTCACGATCGTCAGCACGACCGCCTGCCGAGCGACAACCGGCCCCGCTGCCCAGCGAAACGCACGGTAACAGAGGAGAGCCAACATGCCATACTCCACCGCATGCAAGATTTTATCGCTGACGCCTTTGAGCACGAACGATGGTAGTTGCTCTTCCGGATGCGACAGGGCCGACAAGAAAAAAATCAATCCAGCATAGCCGATCACCGGCGCCCAGTACCAGAGCACCTGACCCATCACATCCTGCCGAGCTATGTCACGCATCGATTTCCTCTCGCCCCGTCCCCCACCCCTATGCCATACTTATAACTAACAGATTCCGGAAAGACTATATAAACATGCCAGATTTCTACCCGCTGCGCATCCTCCACGGCTGTAAGCCGTGAGGCTCCACTGGCCCACACGTCTGGAACAAGAGGAGTGTGCCGCGCAGGAGGCTCAAAAATGGCCAGACTTCTCACCCGCCCAACCCCGCCGCGCCAAGGCGCGCCTTGCCCGGGCAAGGCCGCAGGCGAGTCGAGACCGGAGGCGTAGCATTCTCACCCGCCCAACCCCGAGCTGTCGGAACAGCTCTTTTCCCGGGAGGGGTACGGTGAGGATTTCGATGAGCCGAGAACGAAGCCCGGGAAAAAACGCGTCTCGGCGCGCCGGGGTCGGGCGGGTGAGAAGAGCGACTTTTTCAGCCTCCTGCCACAGTCATCAATAGCATTCGACTATGAAAACTGCCCGCATCTGTTTTCTCTGGCATATGCATCAACCCTATTACACGGACCCGGTCGCGGGGTCTGCCAGCATGCCCTGGGTGCGTCTCCATGCCACCAAGGCCTACTACGACATGGCCTATGGGCTGGAGAATTTTCCCTCGATCAAAGCCACATTCAACTTTACACCCTCGCTCCTGCGACAGCTGGAAGAAATCGGATCGGGGACGGTGCGCGACCTCTTTTTGGAACATGCGCAGCGTCCGGCGGCGGACCTTTGTCCTGAAGAGAAAGCTTTTCTCGTCCGACATTTCTTCTCCGCCAATTGGGCCACGATGGTGCGCCCCTACCCGCGCTATCATGAATTGCTCGTGAAGCGCGGGACCGACCTCTATGGTCGCGACTTGGAGCGGGTTGCGCGGCAGTTTTCCACGCAGGACCTGCTGGACTTGCAGATATGGCACAACCTCGCCTGGTTCGGCTACGGCACGGTCAGTCGTTATCCGCGCCTGGCTGCGCTGCGCGCGAAAAACCGGGGGTTCACGGAAGAAGAAAAACAGGAAGTGTTGGCCCTTCAACTCGTCGCCGTGCAGG
>DASVEA010000121.1:0-2910 GCA_036380815.1 Nitrospiraceae bacterium | reverse complement strand
ACGGCAAGAAACGCCCGGATCACTTCGACGCCTCATCGAGCAGCCAGCGGCGAAGGAGATCCAATGCGGCTTGTGATGACCGTTGTTTGATGACATTCCGGTCGCCGTGAAACCGGAATTCTTGTGTGATCGGCCGGCCGGTTCCGTCATCCAACCCGACATAGACCAGCCCGACCGGCTTGGTCTCGGTCCCGCCGCCTGGCCCGGCAATGCCGGTGACGCTGAGTCCCACCGATACGTTGGCGCGCTCGCGAATACCGCAGGCCATCGCCGCTGCGACCTCCTTGCTCACCGCGCCCTGTTGGGCAATGAGTTTCGCCGGCACACCCAGCATCTCCGTCTTCGCCCGATTGCTGTAGCAGACAGCGCCACGATCCACATAGGCAGATGAACCAGCCACCTGTGTGAGCCGATGGCCGATCAATCCGCCGGTGCAGGATTCCGCTACCGCTAGCATGAGCCCCCGTTTGGTGAGTTCCCGCCCGACGACTTCTTCCATCGTGTCGCGCCCCTCGGCGAACAGCCAATCACGAAGTCGTGAGCGGACATCGTTCGCCAGCTTCTGCAGCAGATCACGATTCTTCCCCGTGGCAGATTGGTTCCCCTTCGTCGTCAGCGAGACCAGCACACCCATGGGCGATGCCAGCATTCCCAAGTCGACGGGCGCACCTTTTGGAATGAGTCCTTGTAATTTGGCATCGACGTCCGCCTCCGCCAGGCCGAACGTATGAAACACCTGACGGACAATCGGCTCTCGGACAGACCGGCCCACTGCGCCATTCTCTGCGCGCAACAGCGGTAGCACTTCCTGCCGCATCATCTCTTCCATTTCCCGCGGCACGCCGGGCAATGAGATAATCTGCGCTTTCTTCCATGTCAGGCAAAATCCCGGCGCAGAACCGACCGGATTCTTCAGCACGGTGGCACCGGATGGAATCATCGCCTGCCGCAGCTGCCCTGTGCTTGGCCGGCGACCCCATTGCGCGAGTCGGGCGGTCATACCTTCCAGCGCTTCTTTCCGACGACCGAGCCTGTGTCCGGTCGCTTGGCTCACGGCCTCTCTCGTGCAATCGTCCACGGTGGGACCGAGTCCGCCGGTCATGATGATCACCCGGGCTCGCTTCACAGCTGTGCGAATGGCCGTGACGATATCCTGCCGCTCATCACCGACAACCGATTTGAATCGAACGGCGATCCCGAGCTTGCCGAGTTCGTCGGCGAGGAAGAGCGAGTTGGAATCGGACCGCCCCCCGAGCAGCAGCTCAGTGCCGATCGCGATGGTTTCTGCATCAAGTCGTGGAGCCATAGCTTCCTTAGCGGATTACGGAAAAACTAAGTCGGCACACGAGAACTTCTATGGTCAGCGCGTGTGGCCCTACAGGAGAACACTCTTACGGCATGCTCCAAAAGGCTGTCCGCAAGGCCGCAGCGAACTAGCACTTAATAAGGGGTGACCGGGATGATCCCAACTGCGCGCGTCCATCAAGTCCCTCTCTTTCTACCTCTCTTTAGGGAGTGGCCAAGGCTGCCCTCAACTGCGCGCATCGGACGAGCACCTTCTTCTGATTCCCCAACTTCCCCAGAGGGAGTAAGCAGATTGTTCTTCACTGCGCGCATCGAGCGACCACCGCGTTATCGTGGGGGCTCTGCGAGCAAGAAGAACGGTCTGCCTGCTCCCTCGCATTCTTCTGAGACCGCGCGTTGCGCGAGCAAGGGGATCGTCCCAGTCGCCCCGCTCCGTTTTTCAACATCCCGTTAATGGATCCCGGAAAAGTCTATAGTAAAGCTCGACTCTCCCCCGTTCGACGGAAAGATTGTAATGGTCGTATTGGCGTTCGGGTCAAAATCAGCATAGTGGAACGACGCGACGACTTTCGCTTTGAATCGGGGGCTCTCCGGCCAGGAGGCGCTGCGATTGGCAACCCCGTCGAAGCGGACGGTCACGGGCTTGATGGTTTTTCCTCCCTGATCGAACACCATATAAGAGTCCACCGCGAAGTTGGGAACATTCCCGAAGATGACCGTGGTGACCAGCATGGTCTGGGCTTCCAGTATTTGCGTCACATCGGTCTCGCTCGGCTGAATCCCCCGCAAGGCCATATGCGTCGCCATGACCGACAGCCCGCCGAGCTTCGTGATCAAAAACCCGCTGGAATGGAGTTCGTCGCTTGCGCCGAATCGAACATAAAACGTATCCGGAGGGCTCCGCTTCTGCGCCGCCTCTTTTCCCAGCTTGAGTGCAGCCTGAATCTGCTCCGCAGTGGGATGCGCGTCGATGGCATGGGCCGACACAAGAGGGAAACCACTCAGCGCAACAACACCCATGCACAGCAACATGCTCCTTAACCCGTGGATCAGTACCACCCACATGCGCATGCCAGTACCAGATCACTTTTCTCCTGTCAACGAACCGCCCAGCCCGCTTCTGCCGGTTGACAACGACAAAGGCGAAGTGATAAAAAACCGACCTGCTATTGAGCCAGAATTATTCATGAATAGTCCTGGTTAGCGGCCTTTTCAAGACGTTATACGGAGGAGTTTCGATGCCGACACCTGAACAAGCCCCAGCGCCCCAAACACCCCGACGCCAATATGTGAACTTCGCCTTCTATAAAGTCGACCCGGCCTGGCGGCGCCTCCCCGAGAGTGAACGTACCAGAGGCAAGCAGGAATTTCTGCGTGCGGTCGAGGACTACACCGGCAAGGTCCTCGTGGTGGCGTACTCCTCGGTCGGGATCAGGGGCGATTGCGACATCATGCTCTGGCGGATCAGCTACGAGATGGAACTCTTCCAGGACATGACTACGAAGATCCTGGCCTCGGGGTTGGGACAGTACTTGACCACTCCCTACTCCTATCTCTCGATCACCAAGCGCTCGGTCTATGTGGATCATCACACCCACGAAAATC
>DASVEA010000120.1:0-6224 GCA_036380815.1 Nitrospiraceae bacterium | reverse complement strand
CATCATATCAGCCTGGTGCGGCAGCGCTTGCGAGAGAAGAAGCCCGCTCAAGAGCCCCTAATCCCCGCCACACAAAAGGAGATTGCCTAGGGTGACCAGTCTTCATCCGCGCGCCATTTATCCCGTGCCGGGCGGTGTCGAGATTCAGGTGATTGCGGAGGGATCGCTACAGCTCTCCGTCCGTTGATTTCGCCTCCGCACGCGATTATGAGAAGCGTGTGCGTTCTCTGTTTTAGCCGGCTGAAGGTCTCCTCGCTATGCACCGGTACCCATTCCTCATTGTCCGCACGGGCAACATATTAAGGAGGTGTTTATGCGGCAAGTTGAAGTCATCAAGTCGGCACGTTGGTCCTTCGCGCGGTTCTGCGGTCTGCCGCTCCTGGCAGTTCTCGCCCTGGGCGTCCTTTGTGAGAGGCCTTCGGTAGTCTGCGCCGAGGAAGCGACACCTTCTGAACCGACTGACAAATTGATGATCCGAGGCGGGTGGGCCTACGTCTTCGGGGCAACCGCAAACGTGTCGGTTGGCGGCCCCGTGTTAGGGGTTGGCGCAAATGTTGACTTAACCAACACCTTGGGTGTGGACAACAGCACCGATGCGTTCCGACTCGATGGTCTCTATCGGTTCAATGACCGGCATGCTGTTGGGTTGTCATGGTATCGGGTTGGGTTGAGCGGGGATAAATCGCTCAACCAGGATATTCTCATCAACGACCAAACCGTTAATGCCGGTACGAATACCCAAACCGGTCTGAACTTCAGAATCTACCGGTTGCTCTACAACTACTCTTTTTATCACAACGACAAGGTGGAGTTGGCGGTGTCGCCAGGGCTCTACATGATGCGAACAACGTTTAATTTCGCAGCCCAAGGCATCATTAACAATGTTCCAGGAACCTCAACGGTCGTGAACGAGCAACTGACCATTCCGCTTCCGTCGATCGGCCTCGTCGCGAACTACAACATCACGCCGAAGCTGCAGTTTCAGAGCCGGTATGACTTTTTCTATCTGACCGTAGGCGATTACACGGGAACGATGTTTGAGTTGTATGCCGGCCTTGAATATCGGCTCTTCAAACACTTCGCGATGGGCGCTGCGTACGACAGGCTGACTGCTGGGTTGAGCGGGAGCGGAGAGCAAGGGTTTAACGTCAATTTCGGTTATAACCTGGCCTACGTGTACGCGACCCTCTACGCATTCTAGCAGGGTGCTGAAAAAGTCGCTCTTCTCACCCGCCCGTCCCCGGCGCGCCAATCTCCCCCGGCGGCACATGAATGGGAGTGACCTTCCACCGTTTGTTGCACCACGCGAACCTGTCCTTCGCTGCCGTCGCTTGCCTTGACGGACTATCCCTGCTCCAGAACTGGATTGAATTAGAGTTGAGAGTCTCCTGGCGCGACTGTGCAAGGGTGTGCAGTGACTGATGGGCAAAGAATACAGCAGCGCGTGTCAACGTGAATAGCGTGACGATGGCTTGAGTTGCGGCCCATCACTAAATCTCATGGACTGACCACCTCATTGGGATTACGGGGTTCTTGACGATCGCGCTGGCATCGTAGTTGCTCATAAGTCTCATTACGCGTTGAAGGACCACCGACTACCCTTTTATCATGAGTCGAGCGAGATCAATCTCTCACAGCTCTTGAAGGCATGCAGATGGCGCTATCTCTGATTTGGCAACGATTGCGGAATTTTCAGCGATGGAAGAAAGCAACCACCCCCATGCTGCTCAATGCTGACACGGGGGAATTGATCCCATTCTCCAGCCACACTGCGCTCCCGACAGGGAAGTGGATGCTTCGACGTCCACTCACGCTGCCTGGGAGCACCATGCCTCTCTTTCTCGAAACTCCGCTCATTCCTAGTGGCCTCGCTGGGCGGAAAGGTGCAGTGGCCTCCAACCCGCCACCCCAACAGGTCGGACTCCAGCACAATAGAGAAACCCCACTTCCTCACCCTCCCCCGCAGCAGTCTATTTAGCTTTTTCCCTTCGGCAGCAGCCCTTTCCGCCTCTCCCACGGTGGCACCGGCTGCAAATTAGCGAGGATAAGACCTGTCCAAATCTTACATGGGATACAACTGGATTACTGAGACGGGACCGGGGGTGCTCCGGATGGCTGCGTTCCGGATTGATTTGACGGAACACAAGGGGGACCGCTCATCGGGTTAAGGGGGTTCAGTGCTAAAGAACAGGGTTGGGGAGTGTGTACGGGCGGTGGCAGTGGATCGTCTATGGGTGGGAAGGGTTCGTCAGAGTCGATAGGGGGGTGTAACTCCTGCGGCGGCGGGCTCGCGTCAGATGGCGTCCGAGCCGAGGCCGTTCCCTTACTGCGCATCTCGCAGTTGTGCAAGCCTTTTGGTCTATCGGTCACCACGGTTTTTCCAGTGGCGTCTCGACACTCATAGATGGCCGCCAAGGCAGGGGATGGAGACTCCACACTTACCACGCTGCCCAACAGGATCACCGTTGAGATAAGACAACGCATACGACTAGCAGAAGGCTGAGCAGGTGTCGTTCGCTGTCTAGCTGACCCACCTTCCATCGCGAGTAAACCCCTTACCGAGTGAATCGAAAGCCAATCGCGTGCCGGAACATAGTGTACCGCAACTGCTGTGCCAGGAGTACTCCGTTCAGGTCAACACATAATAGTGCAATCCCCTGTTGGGAGAACGGATACAGTCAGCCAGGAGCGATCTAGGGTAATGAGCGGAGGAAATGGACGTATTTCATCAGTGGGCGAGAACTCGTGACTTCCGCAACTCCCACGGCGGCACCGGCTGCGGATCAGTCCACAAGCCTTTCTTAGCCTCTCATACGTCCTTCTATTTAAACTCTTGCTTAGTGACTAGTCTGTGTATCAAAGGGACCAGACTCGGGAGGGGGACCGGATCATCATGACGCACCGATAACCAATCTGGGAGGACGAATCATGGGCAAGACTGATGAGTACATGGACCAGTTTCTCAGGGATTTACACACCATGAAGGACCAACTCGTACGCGTCAAAGGCGTGGCGACGAGCGCGGCGTCCCTAAAGACCAGCGACGGGGAAGATATTCAGCAGAAAATCGATGTTCTGCTGACGCGACTTCTCTCGTGTAGCTGAGGGGTGCCTCGTCCCATTCTCTCTGCGTGTCGTTCAGGGTGTCGGTTGAGTAGGCGAAGACTTACACTGCCTTTCCGACCAGCGCAGCGTACGAGTCACCAAGCGGGACACGTGCAGTCGAGTGGTGCGTCGTCCCTTTCGTCACCCGCTACCCCATCGAATCATTCAGAGTTATCTGCGCAATCACTCCTTGCCGCACACCACTTCCCACAGCGCGTGATTAATACTCTCTGGTTCAACTGGTAGCCAGTTGCCGTTGTCTACGTATCCATTAGCCGCTCTACCGGTTCCCATACGGCGTGAGAACTCCGTGAACTCAAGCAACCGAAGGCGCTTTGCCGCACAGTCGAATTGTTTGTGGGTCTTTGTCGACAAAAATCGGTGGGGTCCAAATCCGAAGGGTCCCATCCCTGCATTCCCTTGCATTTTCTTAAAGTCAATTAATTGCCACAGCGTCACCAGATTCCCTTCTCGCCGAATGGAGTCTGGATCGACGTACACAGTCTGTAGTCCAGGTGATAGATAGTCTTTCTCAACTGCCACCCACTCCGCATAGGCTGGAACCGTACACATAATCAGCAGTGTGATCAGCGACCAGAAACACGAAATGTAGACCAGCGGCAACTTGAGGAATGGTCCGACGTGGAAAGGTATGGAGGCCTCGCAGCGATTCATCGAAGGGGAGTTCGGTGCCCGTTCAGTGAGCCAGTTCATAATGAACGATCTTTAACAACGCGTCGATGCTAAACGGTTTGTGTAAGGTGTACCGGGCTCCCAGGAGCTTCGCTGCGTCTAAGGCATTCTGTGTGTCTGGCGCCCCCGAGATGGCAATCACCTTTACATTGAGGAAGGCGCGGGCCAGTTCAAGGATCATGTCGAGCCCATTCATCTCCGGCATGAGGATGTCAGTAATGACCAGGTCCGCGGGCCGCTCTCGGTAGGCTGCCAGTCCGAGGCGTCCATTCGATGCTTCCGTCACCTCATGGCCGGCCCGTTCAAGCACGGTACGGAGCAGCGTGCGCACGGGTGCTTGATCATCGATTACCAGAATCGTCGCCATAGACCTCCTCGTCAACAAGGGTAGGCCGTCGGGATTTATCAATTCCTCATAACATAAAGGCCCGGGTCCTTTCGGAGCCGGGCCTTCACGATCAGAACTCCCTCAGAATTCCCATGGCGTTCACGGCGCGTTCACAACGCATCCACTGTGGCCGTATTCCCATCGCGTCTTCTGAAGTAGCTTCATTTTACGGCACCCGCGATTACGCCATACTAGGAAATGCCCTAGTCGGGCTCAATGCCGTTAAAAATTCCTGCGATGATCTTCCAACACACCTCGCCTCGTTTGTAGAACATGCCACATCGCTCAGCCCTCCCTCAGTATTTTCGTTACACTGAAAGTGGTCAATAGTGAACAGTTTTCAGGTGAGCCCGTCAGTTATAAAATCCAAAGATTTACCTCTAATCGAGGTGCCCATCATGACCCTCTGGCGTCGTCGTCAAGACTATAGTGATACTTTAATACGAAGTGCGCTTGCCTTACTGGCGCCGATCGCCGCGACGTTTGCGATGATTCTACTGTGGTTCTTCGGCTGATCCGCCGTGATCTTCGTCATTGGGCAGCCCTCCTTTCAGGTAAAAACTCCTTACTAAGCATGTCCGATATCTTTTCCCAATGGGGCCTGTCAGGCTTCACATTTCTTCCCGCACTCTCCCTGTCCGTAAGGAGAGCCCGCTATGCTTCCGACTGGGGATGAGGCCACGAATTTCGTCAGTGCCTGCGAAGCCATTCACGCCTTGTTGGCACGCGGGGACAGACTCACGCCTGAGGATCGAGCCCTGATCGAGTTCAGTGCTATTGAGCTTCTATGTAAAGTGAGGCCGTCCTAGCTTGGTCATTTCTTTGCTCGTCCGTTCGCGCCGTCAGTCCTCTTCCTTGCTGGCGTCGGGATCTCGTGACGTGCGGCCCGTCGGCTCATTGAGCAGTTGTGTTACATAGGCGTGCACCTGGTCTCGGCTCCATCCCAACTCGACCAAGCGCCGCCCCAGCGTGCCGATTGATCGAAGTCAGAAAGCGCCTTTGACATTGGCGGGACGGGTCCGACGGATGTCGCGGGAGATCTCGCCACGGCTGGAACCCTACGCTGATGCTGGCCTGCCAGTCTGAAATCCGGAAGGTCACAGGATGCGCCTATTCCAGCGCCTCACACAGCAAGATGAGGGGAGCAGCGATGTTCAAGATTAAAACAAAAAGGAAATCACACCATGGCTGACATCGGATCGGCTGGACTGGCGGAGGACATCGGCTATACGCCGACGGACCAATGCCGACAGTGCCATACGATCAGTGAACGCCAGCCACCCGCACCCACACAGGGTGATGTCGTCACTTACTCGTTGGACGTGCAGGCTCTCATCCCTCCACCTCCTGACACGCGATGCGGCCAGCCTGATCGGTGATGAGCACGGCGTAGGGCAGCCGGCGCAGCGTGGGCACCCCGTTGGCGGCACGGGTCGGCACGTTGCAGTACCCTACGCAGGGTGTCGTAATAGGGGAGCCCTCGCAGAGTGGAATATAGCGGGCCTGGAGCATGGTGCAGCCGGAGAGGAGCAGGAGCAGACTCAGCCAAATCAGTTTCATGGTGTCCTCCGATTCGCGTCGTGGCCTGCGAGAATCGCGCGCACCACGTGGGAAATCTTGACATCGCGCAAGGCCGCATCCATCAGAAGTTTGCGCTTAATCGTCTCGGTGATCCGCACGTTGATACGGTCGTCTTTCTTGTGCATGTGCCCCAATCTTTCACATTCGTTCACATCTTTCAAGCCCTCGGAGAAATATATGTTTTAGAGCCCCCATGGTAGCTCTAGCTGAGCGGATGGGCGCGCTGGGCGCGCGGCCAATTCGATTCGTTTGAATGCGCCGTACCACGGCGAAGGATCAGAGGAGAATCCGAGTGAGTGCAGCGCATCTTCATGCTTGAGAATGGCTGGTGCAATGGCCTTGTAGGCTCCGCGAGGAGGACGAGCACGACGACGGTGATCGCGCAATGGTGGCCGAGCGGAAGAAAAGGAAAACCACACAAGGCTGACCCGTCTCCTTTTCCATCGTTCTCGACTGC
>DASVEA010000119.1:0-3789 GCA_036380815.1 Nitrospiraceae bacterium | reverse complement strand
GGGCGGGCAGTACATTCTCACGATCCGGGAGGGAGCCTGTCAGGTCGCCGAGGGGATGCATGCGGACCCTCATGTCGTGCTCTCGATGGCGGGAGAGGATTGCATCAAGATTCTGAAGGGCCAGTTGAGTGGACCAGCCGTTGCCATGTCGGGCCGGCTCAAGATCAGCGGGGACATAGGCTTGGCGATGCAACTGAAGGCGCTTTTTCCAACTATCAGGTAACCAACCAGCTCCGCTAAGCAGGCCAAGGCCGAGGTCGAGTGAAGATCAACCCAGTTTTCTCTCAGCCTCAGTTTTAGCCTGAGCCTCAACCTTCCAGTATTCCCCTATCGACCAGCTGGCTCTGCCGGTATCCAGTCGAGATCCTGTGGCGCCTTGTCCGCATGACGAGGGAACCGTTCCTCTAAGATCACATAGATCGTGGGGACGAGAAAGAGCGTGAGGGTCGTAGAGACGCTGAGTCCTCCGACGACCGCGCGCGCCAATGGGGCGTTCGTTTCACCGCCGGTTCCCCAGCCGATGGCCATGGGGAGCAGTCCAAGGACGGTGGCGAGGGAGGTCATCAGAATGGGCCGGAGGCGCGTTCGTGCAGCGGTGACCGCCGCGTCGTGTAACTCCCGCCCTCGCCGCCGCAGCACGTTCGTATAATCGACCAGCAGGACGCCGTTTGAGACCACGATGCCCAGCATCATGATGATGCCCATCATCGACGTGGTGGAGAGGGTTGTATCGGTCAGGAAGAGGATCAGAATCACACCCGGGAAGCCCATCGGGACCGAAAACATGATGACGAAGGGATCGATCAGCGATTTGAACTGGGCGGCCATCACCATATAGACGAGGACCAGCGCCAGGATCGTTGCAAACAGCAGGCCCTCAAACGTTTCTCTTTGTTGTTGAATCTGGCCGGCCAACCGGATGCTGAAGCCGGTAGGGAGCTGGATCTTGGCGAAGCCCGCCTCGAGGTCGACCGCCAGGGCGCCGAGATCCCGGTCCACAGGGTTGGCGGTCAGATGGACCACCCGCTGAAAGTACTTGCGGTCGATCTTCACCGGACCGGCATTGAGCTTGAGCGAGGCGACGTTTTTGAGGAGGACTGGCTCTCCTGTTCGTGCAGTCAAAATGATATTCTCGATGTCTGTGAGATCCTTCCGGTGTTCTTCCGCGAGCCAGGCGCTGATGTAGTACTCGTTTCCGTTTTGAGGGTCGGTGTAGATGATGGGGTCGGTTGGGCCGTTGCCGTTGAGTGAGAAGAGCACGGCGTTGGCTACGTCCGTTTCGCTGATGCCAAGGAGGGCAGCCTTCTCTCGATCCACTACCACGTTGACCTCGGGATAGTTCTCCTCGCGGCTGACTTCGATGTCGGCCAAGCCAGGTATTTGGTGCATCATGCTTTCGACTTGCCGGATGAGACCCCGCGCTTTCTCGAAATCGTAACCGTAAATTTCCACGTCGACTGTTTTTTGCGCCCCAAAGCTGGTGACTCGCTTGATGAGCCCGCCCGGATCGAAAAACATTGCGACGCCCGGAAAGAGTTTTAAAACTTTGGGCCTCACGTCGTTCATGATTTGCACTTGGTTTCGTTTCCGTTTGTCCGGCGTGACGAGATGGACGGAGATGTTCGACGTATGGGGACCGGTATTCGGGTTGAACAGGGAGGACCGGCCTTGGGCTAACACGCCGGTACTGGAGACGATGGTTTCAAGCTCCTCGGCAGGGATCTGTGCCCGCAGCACTTGTTCGACTTCGGCCACTTGCTGCTCGGTTTTCTCCACTCGCTGACCGACCGGTCCGCGCAGGACGATGCGGAACTGGCTTTCATCCGACACCGGCAAAAACTCCGTCCCGATCTTGGGTACCAGCGCGAGCGAGGCGCCGAAGAGCAGCAGGATGCCGGTGATGAAGCGCCGGCGATGGGCCAAGACCCAGCGGAGCGATTCCTCGTAACCTTTGTCCAAGGATTCGTACCGTTCGCGGCTCCAATCCATCAGGCGCGCGAACCATGCCGGCATCGAACGGTGAGACTCCTGTTCCGGCTTAAGAAATTTGTAGCAGAGCGCCGGGGTCACCGTGCGGGAGACGAAGAAGGAGGTGAAGAGCGAGATCGCGATCGTGATGGTCAGGGGAATCAGGAGCAAGCGGGCAATCCCTGCGACGAAGAAAATCGGGAGGAAGACGACGACCGTGGTGATCGTCGAGGCGAGAATGGGCATCGCCACCTCGCGGGCCGCTTCCAGGATCGCGTTCCAGCGGTGGGGCGTGGTGTTGAGATGGCGTTGAATGTTCTCGAGTTCCACAATGGAATCGTCGACGAGCCGGCCGATCCCGAGGGCCAGGCCTCCCAGGGTGAAGACGTTCAGGGTTTGCCCTGAGAAGTACAACACGATGAAGGTCACCATGATCGAGAGGGGAATGGCAACGGAAATGATTAGCGTGCTCGTAAAATTACGGAGGAAAATCAAGATGACCACTGCAGCCAGCAGCGATCCGTGCAGCCCCTGCTCGATGAGGTTATTGATCGACTGGCGGATATAGACCGATTGGTCAAAAGAAATGCCGAGCTTCACGCTGGGCGGAATGCCGACCATCGTCGGCAGGGCCTTGCGAAGCGCATCCACCACCTCCACGGTGTTGGCGATGGGCTGTTTATTGACGCGTAAGTACACCGCTCTGGCCCCGTCCGTCCTGACGATGTTCGTTTGTATGTCCGACGAATCGGTCACGGTTCCGACATCCCTCACGCGCACGGGGTTGCCCTGTGGGTTGACCTTCACGATCACGTCCTGAATTGGGTCGACCGTGCGGAACTGGTTATTGGTGAAGACGTTGTAGTCCAGATTGCCGGCTTTGATATCGCCCGAAGGGAGGATGAGGTTGGCGGCCTTCACGGATTTGACGACGTCGAGGATCGAGAGGCTCCGGGCATTCAACAGTGCCGGGTCGAGATTGATGTTGATCTGGCGGATCTTCCCGCCTTCCACGGTGGCAGCGGCGACGTTGGCGATCTGTTCGATCTGTGGTGCAACCGTATTAGAGGCCAGGTCGTAGAGGGCCCGTTCGTCGAGATCGTCACTGGAGACTGTCACGAGGGAGACAGGGATATTGGAGACGTCGAACTTGACGATGAAGGGTTGCAGAATGCCGGGAGGGAGGCTGTTGAGAATCTGGGTGATGCGTTGCATCACCTCCATCTGGCCAACGTTAATGTCCGCGCCCCAGTTGAACCAGATCTGCACCGCGCCAATGCCTTGCTTTGCAAACGACTCGACATGCTCGACATTCGACGCAGAACTGACGGCTTTCTCAATGGGATAGACGACACTCTGTTCGATGTCGAGCGGCGGCGCGCCTTTATAGATGACGCCGACAAAGGCGACGGGCACTTGAATCTGTGGAAAGAGATCGACCGGTAGCCGCTGCACGGAGGTGGCGCCCAGGATCACCATGGCCAAGGACAGCATCAGGATGCCGATGCGATTGCGAAGTGCGAGGAGGGTCAGCCACATGATGCAAGCAGCAGTGATGAGTGATGAGTCATGAGTGATGAGCTAAGGATAGGAAGAACGCCCGCTGCCAGGTGACTGATCACTCATCACCCATCACTCTTCACCGGAGTTATCGATTGGGCCTCCACTGGGGTGCCATCGCGCACGAGGTCTTTTCCGGAGACGATCACCTGCTCAGACCCGTCCAAGCCCTTGGTGATCTCCACCCGGTTCTCGTCGCGGACTCCGATTTCCACCGGCACCCGTTGGGCCTTTCCTTCGCGCACAATGTAGACATATTGG
>DASVEA010000118.1:0-3841 GCA_036380815.1 Nitrospiraceae bacterium | reverse complement strand
AAATGGTTCGGCGGTTCAAACGGGACACGAGACATTTTTCCAAACGACAAATGACCTGGTTCCGAAAAGAACCGGGGATTCAGTGGTTGACGATCAAGGAGTCGGAGTCGGTCCAGCACACGGCAGCGCTGGTGATCGGACAGGTCGATCGATTTCTCACCACACTACGTGAGGACTAGGATGACACGACTGGGGAATGCCGTGCGCGCAGACGTTGGGATCATCGGCGGCAGTGGATTGTACGACATCGAGGGGCTTCGGAAGGTCACGGAACGCTCGATCAAAACTCCCTTCGGGGCTCCCTCCGACAAAGTGGTGTTCGGCGAGTTGGATGGGATTCGTATCGCCTTTCTCTCGCGGCATGGACGCGGACATCGGGTCAATCCTTCGGAGATCAACTATCGCGCGAATATCTATGCCCTCAAGTCGATCGGGGTGAGCCGGGTGATTTCTGTGAGTGCGGTCGGCAGCATGAAGGAGTCAATCAAGCCCGGGGATGTGGTGGTGCCGGATCAGTTTATCGATCTCACCAAGCGGCGGGTTTCAACATTCTTCGAGGGGGGCATCGTCGCGCACGTGGCATTTGGCGATCCGGTCTGTGCTTCGCTCGGGGCGGCATTGTTGGCTGCGGCTCGTACGGTCGGCGCCACCGTGCATCAGGGCGGCGTCTATCTCTGCATCGAAGGCCCACAGTTTTCGACCAAAGGGGAATCCCGGTTGTATCGCCAGTGGGGTGCGAGCGTGATCGGGATGACGAATCTCCCTGAGGCCAAGCTCGCACGCGAGGCAGAACTTTGTTATGCCACGGTGGCCTTGGCAACCGATTACGACTGTTGGCATGAGACGGAAAAGGCCGTCACCGTCGAGGCGATCTTGGCCACTCTCTCTCAGAATGTCACGCTGGCCAAGCGACTACTGCGGACGGCGATACGTGCGGTGGCCGACGTCAAGGTTTGCAGCTGTCAGCGAGCTTTGCAGGATGCCATTATCACGGCGCCAGATCGGATGCCCGCCTTGCTCCGACGGAAGCTGGCCTTGTTGATGGATCGGGTTGCTCCGGTGAAGGAAGGAATTCGTTAAGCCATGGGAAAGTTGCTCGTAGTCGGATCGGTCGCGTTAGATACGGTGAAAACACCCTTCGGGGAGGTCAGCGAGGTCCTTGGAGGTTCGGCCACCTATTTTTCAACTGCAGCCAGCTACTTTACCAGTGTCGACCTCATCGCAGTAGTGGGGGAAGATTTTCCCCCGCAACATCTGGTCTTCCTCAAGAGCCGTGGCATCGATGTGACCGGGTTGGAGCGGATGCCCGGGGCGACGTTTCGATGGAGAGGGGAGTACACGCATCAGTTGAACGAAGCGCACACGCTCGATACGAAACTCAACGTATTTGAAACTTTTCGACCAAAGATTCCCGAAGCCTACCGATCACCCGACCTCTTGTTTCTCGGTAATATCGATCCGGAGCTTCAGTTGGATGTGCTGCAGAAGATTTCACGTCCGCCGTTGGTCGCATGCGATACAATGAATTTTTGGATCAACGGCAAGCGAGATGCGTTGTGGCGGGTCTTGGAGCGGGTCGATATTCTCATCATTAACGACGGGGAGGCCCGGGCACTCGGAGGAGATACGAATCTGGTGAAGGTCGCGCAACAAGTACTCGCGCGTGGGCCCAAGCACCTCATCATCAAGCGTGGGGAGTATGGGGTCTTGATGTTCAACGAGAAACAGGTGTTCGGGGCTCCGGCCTTTCCGCTTGAAGACGTACGCGATCCAACCGGTGCGGGGGATACCTTCGCCGGCGGTTTCCTGGGCTACTTGACGGCCACCGGCAATCGTTCGGTCGAGGCCTTCAAGCAAGCGATTATCTTCGGGAGCGTCATGGCGTCGTTTACCGTAGAAGCCTTTAGTCTTGACCGTTTGCGAATCCTGGACTACAAAGAGATTCAAGAACGGTTTCGAGCCTTTAAGCAGTTGACACATTTCGAGGACATTTCATGACGCAGAACCTCTTTGCCGGTTCGATTGTCGGACCAATAGCTCGTCCGTTGCTTCTGTTCGCCCTGTTGATCGGATGGCTATCTGGCTGTGCCACATCGGAAGGTTCGGCACAGAAGTCAAAAGGGTACTACCAGGAAGGCGTGGCGAGCCTGGAGCACGATCAGCAGAAGGCCTTTGTGTCGTTCCAGAAGGCCGTGAAGCTCGATCCGAGCAACAAAGAAGCACGGTACGGGCTCGGCCATATTCTGGCGCTGCAGGGTAAATTGCCCCAAGCCGAGGAAGAATTTCTGGCCGCGACGAAGCTCGATGAGAATTATTCGGAAGCGTACACCTATCTGGGCCAGGTCTTGGAGAAACAGGGGCGGTGGACCGAAGCGATTGCTGCATTCCGTCAGGCGCTGTCCAATCCCCTGTATGCAACGCCGGACCTGGCCCGATTCCATCTCGGCCGGTCGCTGGCTCACGAGAGTGATTACCAGGGCGCGATGGAAGCGTTTGAGGATGCCTTAGTGGTCAATCCGCCCAATGTTCCCCCGGCTCAATTACACTTGGAGCTGGGGCGGGTGTATTACAAGCTGGGGTTCGAACGACGCTCAAGGGAAACACTCACCAAGGTGACGACGCTCGATAAGGGCGGCGAGTATGCTGCAGCCGCGAAGGAACTGCTGACACGGCTCAAGCCGTAGAGAGACACCCATGGAATCGATCGGTGAATTTTTCAGGCAGGTGCGAGAGACCAAGGGGCTCACCATCGACGAAGTCGCATCCAAGACGCGAATTCGAACTGATTTTGTAAAGGCGCTGGAAGATGGAAACTTCGCCAAGTTGCCCGATCAAGTGTTTGCGCGAGGCTTTGTCCGGTCCTATGCCCGGTCCCTCGGGCTCGATGAAGACGATGCGATCCACCGATTCGCTCAATCGGCAGGCGCCTATTACGATAAGCAAGGCGAGCGGGAACGGTTGAAAGTCAAGCAGGCGGAAGAAGAGCGCAAGCGCCAAGCCAATCGAAAGGCCGTCGCGATCGCGATCGGCATCGCGATTCTCGCGCTCATCTTCCTCTTAAGCAGGGAACAGTCGACGCTCCTGGTCCGTCGTTCGAGTACAGACCTTCCAACTCCCGCATCCAAGCGGACCGCTCCACCGACTCCAGAATCTCAGGAGGCACCGCCAAGCCAGCAGGCCGAATCGGTTCCTCCGGCTCCGCCGACCCCCAAGCCCAAACCGAGCGAGCCCCATGTCGAATCAGCCAAGGCGAGCGAGGGAGAAAAAGCCGGGCCGGTCACCAGCCCAGCATCCTCATCTTCGGCCGTGCCGGAACTGGCGACTCCTGGTCCTTCGTCGCTAGGGAGCGACGGGCCGCTGGGAGGGATTTCACTCGAAGGGTCTGGAGCAACGGAGGGACAGTTGGCGCTCGACCTTGAGGCGACAGAGCTGAGTTGGGTCGTCGTTCAAATCGATGGCGGCAGTCCCCAAGAGGCCTTGCTCCGACCTGGAGAAAAGGCCAGATGGAAAGGCCAGGACCAGTTTATCCTGACGCTCGGTAACGCCGGGGGCGTCAAGGCCGAACTCAATGGCAAACCTCAAAAGCCCTTCGGCCCGAGCGGTAAAGTCGCACGCGATATCGTCATTAAGCGCTAGCCGATCTCCAGCACCGTCCATCCGGTCACAGCACGTGTTCTTCGTCACCCGTCTTGGTGGCCATTCCTTAATACAAATCCAAGCACGCTCCGTTCCTATGGCCGACTGTCTTGGCTCGTTGGGCCTAGTGCGCGATACCATGAGATGAGGCGCCGCAGCAAGGACTGAGGCGAAATGGCGCCACTCTCTTCAGACTCCCGAGATT
>DASVEA010000117.1:0-2781 GCA_036380815.1 Nitrospiraceae bacterium | reverse complement strand
CGGTCGATGCTGGGACCGGTCGGCAAGGCCGTCAAGGACTCCATCCGTGATCTGCACCCCCGTGAAGTGCTCATCGTGGTGGCCTTGTCGGTGATGATCCGCTGGATTGGCCTCTATCCCGCTCCCTTCTTGAGAATGATGAACGGATCGGTGCAGTCGTTGGTCGATCGACTGGAACGGGGGACCGTGGCGTCGATCGAGCCCAAACAGCCGGTACGGGTGGATTAATTCGTATGGGTGACTAAGCACTGCTCAACATTCTGTTTGCCCCCTTCGCGGGAGCCGTCGCGTTGATCTTCGTCTCCAACCGGCAAGCGATGCTCGTGCGAGGGATCGCGGCGGGATCAGCCCTTGTCTCCCTGCTCGCCTCACTCTACCTGTTCTTCGCCTATGATCACGTGAAGGGGGGATTCCAATTCGTCCAGCGATTCGAATGGTCTCGCCAGCTGGGTATCTCGCTCCACCTCGGGGTGGATGGGATCGGCACCCCGCTGGTGCTGGCATCGAGCATCCTGCTGTTCGCAGGAATTTTCGTCTCCTGGCACATCAAGGATCGGACGAAAGAATTCTATATCTGGTTGCTCATCCTCGCTGCCGCCACCATCGGCGTCTTCATGTCGTTGGATCTGTTCTTTCTTTTCTTCTTCTACGAATTGTCCGTGATCCCTATGTATCTCCTGTTGGGCATGTGGGGAAGCCACACGAAAAAGTACAACGAGATGACGGATCCTGAAGGCCTCAAACAGCGGGATTCGGTCGGGTTCATCTTCAACTTCGGATCCAACAGTAAAGAATACGCCGCGATGAAACTGGTGCTCTTCCTCTCGGCCTTTGCCGTCGCGGCGCTGATGGGTATCTTGCTGATCTACAAGTACTCGGGGCTCAATACCTTCGACATTCTGGTCCTGCGTGAACAGGCCAAGTTGATGAACATCCCGGTCTTGGGCACGACGCTCGACAAGATCATTTGGCTACTGATTTTCTTCGGCTTTGCCTCGATCGCGCCGCTGTGGCCGCTGCACTCCTGGTCTCCTGTTGGCCACGCAGCCGCGCCGGCCGCCACGAGCATGTTGCACGCGGGGGTGCTGATGAAGCTCGGCCATTTTTCCATCATCCGGGTGGCCTTTGAGATTCTGCCGGACACCACCAGAGAACTCATGCCCATCGCGGCCGTGCTCTGCATGTTCAGTATCGTGTATGGCGGGTTCGTGGCGTTCTACGCCAAAGATACAAAGTACGTCATCGGGTATTCCAGCTCGAGTCACATGGGCTATGTCTTCTTAGGTATGGCCGCCTTGGACTACATCAGCTTGACCGGCGCGGTGATGTATATGTTTGCCCACGCCATGGCCACGGGCATGCTCTTCGCCATGGCCGGGTGGGTGTACGATCAGACGCACAACCGCGACATTCCCTCGCTCGGCGGGCTCTCGAATCGCATGCCGTTCATCACCGGCTGTTTCGTGGTTGCGTGCATGGCGTCGATCGGTGTGCCCGGCACCGTGAACTTCATCGCCGAAGTCATGATCATCGTCGGCAGTTGGAACAAGTATCCGTTCCAAGTCATCGTGGCTGTGGTCGGCATCGTCTTGACCTTGGCCTACTTGTTCAAGATGATGCGCGGGCTCTTCTACGGACCCATGGACCAGAAGTACAGTCACGCGCACGACGCAGTCGCCGTGGTTGATCGTCTTCCGCTCTTGATCATGATCACCGTCAGCATCGGATTCTTTTTCTTCCCCATGCACCTCTATAATGTGGTGCGGTCGGGCGTCGATCCCTTGATCGCGAAGATCACCCGCGTCGTGCCGGTGGCCTCGCAAGAACGTGAAACGTTACACGTGAAACGTGAAACAGCAAGTCCGCCGGGGACGCCTGATGCTCCGCTCTTGACGAGCACCCCCGCACCCCCCACCCCGGACCCGTTACGAGGGCCCGAATGACCTTCGCGTTCACTATGTCTCCCTCCGATCTCCTGTTGCTGTTACCGGAAATCTTGCTCACGTCCTGGTTATGTCTCATCCTGATCATTGATTTCTCGTTCCCTCGGCTGCCCAACGAACAATTAGCTTATTTCAGCATCGCCGGGCTCGTCGCCACCCTCGGCTGCCTGGCCTGGTTCGATATCACCGGCATCACCGGGACCCTCTTCGCAAACATGTTCGCTCTCGACCGAATGGCCCTGTTCTTCAAAATGCTCATCGTCGGATCGACGATACTCGTCATTCTGGCCTCAATCGATTACATCCATCGATTTAGGTTCTTCCGTGGAGAATATTATTTCCTGATCGTGATGTCAGCCCTCGGGATGATGTTTATGGCTTCTGCGAACGATCTGCTATCGGTCTTCGTCGCCCTGGAATTTTCCACCATCGGCTTCTATGTCCTCGTTGCGTATCTCCGCGAGGACATGGCCTCGAACGAAGCGGGCATCAAGTTTTTCATCCTGGGCGTATTCGCCGCAGGACTCCTCGCCTATGGCATCAGCTTGGTCTACGGAGAAACAGGCAAACTGGTGTTTTCCGATATGAAGGCGGCACAGGCCACACCAGGATTGGCCATCGGCTTCCTGCTGATTTTCGGCGCATTAGGATTCAAAATCGGCGCCGTGCCCTTCCACTCGTGGATTCCAGACACCTATCATGGATCGCCGACACCAGTGACGGCGTTCCTCTCGATCGCACCCAAGGGAGCGGCCTTTGCCATCCTCCTGAGAATGTTCCTCGTCGCCTTGGCGACCTTTAAGCCAATCTGGGCTCTGCTGCTTGTCGCTGTGTCCAT
>DASVEA010000116.1:0-3680 GCA_036380815.1 Nitrospiraceae bacterium | reverse complement strand
CTATTGATCCACCAAGGAGCATCGGCATATTACTCAGGATGGATTGCCAAAATGACGACCATTTGCCCATGTCTGCTCCACGGAGTATCTACATATAGCGATCTAGTAGAATTGTCAATACCAAATATAGTGGTTTGGCTGGGGAAACTGAGGAAATCCTGTGGATAACTGCAAATGGTTGAGAAACGCCATCTCTCGGAGATTTAGACCGACTTATCCACAGTGATTCGATCGAAAATAAACCTCATTTTGATATCCCAGGGATCCCCACGGAGAAAAAAAACTAAAATACCCGGCGGCCGAGTGTCAGAATGGCTTCATCCACTCCCTCAACGGGAATGAACTGGTTGCCGATGCCGATAACTACAACCCGAGTACCAAGCACCGTTGTTTCAAACCGGCTGAGAACACCCCAATTCTGGCGTACGGTGTGAGGACGCACCATACTGTTGAGCAACTCCTGACTATGCCTACGAAAGATATTTCTGACCATCGTCCCTTCCCGTTCGGGTGTGGACTGATCCATTCGATCCACAGCCTTGGTGAGTTCGGCTTGCACGAAACCCAGATATTGATCCGTGGTGGGATTCGTCAGTGCTAGCACGACACTCACAGCCAATGCCGTCACGACCAGACTCAAACGCAGGAGGCTCATACAGACCCTTAAATTGACTGCTGCTGAACCGTTGTCGCAACAGGCTTAACCTAGACTACTCATGAATACCTGCTCCGTCGTCCAATATTCTCGCCCGGCGGGGCTTTTCTCGTTCGGCCTCCTCGACGGACTGCCAGTACTCCTGCGTCGGCCTTATTTGCAAGATGCCCCGGCGGGCTTCGGTCTCGAACGCCTCGCCACGGCATTCACAAGAAATCCGAGCTAATGGAAACGGAGGCGCGCAGCTCCCCTTTGACAAACAACAGCCGGATGATTAGCCTACGCTCGACAGGTCTGTTGCGGCAATCATGCTGCTCACATTGCTTGTATCAGGAGGATCATCATGTTTGTCTGGAGCAAACGCCTTGTCGCAACCTTGTTGGGACTATTTGTACTCATGCTGGGAGTTTTTTTTCTCAATGCAGCTCCGGACAGCACGAGCGGCCTCAAGATTCATACAACACGCTGGATGGCCCTCAACTATCTCGGCCTGGTTGCGTGGGTCTTTGTCTGGATGATTGATCAAGCCCGCATGCGCGGGAAAAATGTCTGGGTTTGGCTTGTCCCCTTCGTCCTGGCACCCCTTCCGACATTAATGCTGTTCGTCTTGTACCTCCAGCGTCGCATCTAGGAGCCTGTCCGACATGGCCGTTCTACTGTGGCGAACGATCCGCGGCCATCTACGTCGTTCTCGACCCGAAAAAATCCTCGATGTATTCCAGCGAATACACCTCCGGTTTTTTCGAGCCTGCGGCCTCACATCTGGCCACACCTCCTTCGCTTCGTCACGAACGGCCATGTCGGACAGGCTCCCGGTCGTCATAGATCGGCTGAGCCGGCTCTTGCTTGAGTATCGCGATCGGCTTCTTGATCCAACTGCGCTCGGAGACCCCACACCAGCCAGATACCGGGTAGAGCGAACAGAAACGACCAGAAGAAAAATTGTGCCCAGCCGACCATTTCGACCAACTCGGCCGACGGACGACCCGAGAACACTCGCCCGAGCGCTTCCAGGGAAGAGAGCAACGCGAACTGGGTTGCTGTATACCGATGGTCGCACAGCGACATAATCAGTGCGACAAGCGCTGCGGTGCCCATGCCACCGGTCACATTCTCGACGAGGATCGATGTTGTGAGCGCCGCATAACTCTTGCCCATCCAGGCGAGCCACATGAATCCCAAGTTTGAGACCGCTTGCAAAAGGCCAAAGAGCAGCAACGACCGGACCATCCCGAGCTTAGCCATTGCGACGCCCCCGACCAACGCACCGATGAGTGTGGCTCCGAGCCCAAGGCCTTTCACATACCCGACCTCACTGACGGAGAAGCCCATCCCTCCAATAAGAAACGCCGTTTGAAGCGAGGCCGCGACGGCGTCTCCCATTTTATAAAAGACAATGAGGGCGAGAAGCCCGACCACGCCTGGACGCGCGAAGAATTCCTTCAGCGGTCCACCAATCGCGTCGGCCAGGCTGGCCGGCGTGGCACTGGGCGCTGACGGTTCCGGACTGACGAGGATCGTGACAACCCCTGCCGCCATTAACGCGGCAAGTAGCAAGTAGGTGTTTTGCCATCCAATATGATCGGCTAACAGAAGCGCGCCCGCGCTTGCAAACAACAGCGCACATCGATAGCCATTCACCCACACAGCTGCACCGAATCCCCGTTCCGGACGTAAGAGCAAATCGGTCCGATAGGCGTCGAGGACAATGTCGAGTGAGGCAGAGAGGAAAGCCACCACGAGAGCCAGGACCCCGAGTATCTCCGGACGTTGACCTGGGCCAGTCACCGCCATAACCGTCAAGCCGAGAGCGACACTGAGCTGCATCACCAACATCCATCCGCGCCGGCGCCCCAGCCAGGGAGGCACCAGGCGATCCATCAACGGGGCCCACAAGAATTTCAGTGTGTATGGGAGACCGACGAGCGTAAAAATTCCGATGGTCTTCAAGTCGACCCCGGCAACCGTCAGCCAGGCCTGGAGCGTCCCGGCTGTGAGGGCCAATGGCAGCCCCGAGGCAAAACCCAAGGGCAACATGATGCCAATGCGCCGGTTCGCAAGGATCTGAACGAACGATGCTGTTTTCATCGAGCCGTTTTAGCACACATGAGGGAGAATCATATCATCGGAATGGGGAGCGGCTCAGGACATTCTCGAAATCTAATCTATCGAGAGGAAGGAAGAGTAGGTCGAAGAGGCACCGAAGAACCACACGTGCAGCAGCGCATCAAATCTCAGCAGGGTTGCCCATTGAAGGTGCAGGGCTTGTAGCGCGAAATATCGAACTCCACGTTATCTTGGTAGACCCGTTCGTTCCCGTTCACGCCATCCTGCTCCGGATCGTTATACATGGTGTGGTTCCACCAGTAGAACAAGGGATAGGCCTCCGTCCGGTAGACAGGATTGCCGTAGCTACTGCGGGAATAATCATAGACCAGCCGGCCAGTGACGTAATCGACTTTGCCAGTACCATTGAGTGAATACAGCATCAAGAAGAGCCGAGCCTCGTGATCGTACTGCTCGTCAATTCTTGTCGCGAGGTCAGGTTCGAGAGGAAGGACCTCCTTCGTCCACCCTCCGGACCCAGGGAGGAGGAGGAGAAGAGAGACCGTGAAGATGGAAGCCGCCAACTGCGAAGGTGTCACAACAGACTCACGATAATCGGGCGGGCACTGGGTCGGTGGACTTTACCATGGCCTTCTAAGGCCTTCAAGCGAGGACAACGCGCGACGTGAAGAACTCGCGGCAGATCCTTGCTCCCATCGCATGGATCTCCCTATAATGGTCCGAGTATTATGAAACGTGCATCTCTCCATACACTCGGCTGCCGGCTGAACCAAGCAGAGACAGCGGTGCTCGCAGCTCGTTTACAGCGCAATGGCTACCGCGTCGTCGAGTTCGGTGAGCCGACAGACTTGCTCGTCGTAAACACCTGCTCCGTGACAGAGGATGCGGAACGGACCTGCCGATACGTGATCCGCAAGACGTTGAGACATTCCCCCGATGCCTTTGTGGCGGTGACCGG
>DASVEA010000115.1:0-3795 GCA_036380815.1 Nitrospiraceae bacterium | reverse complement strand
GGGAAGGAAGCGTTCGACCAAGTCGGCATCGATCAGACGATGATCGATCTGGATGGCACGAACACGAAGGGCAAGCTCGGAGCCAACGCCATTCTTGGTGTGTCGCTGGCTGTGGCGAAGGCGGCGGCGACTGAAACAGGCCAGCCGCTCTATCGATATCTTGGCGGGACAAATGCGCGAGTGTTGCCGGTGCCGCTCATGAACATCATCAACGGCGGGGCCCATGCCGACAATCGGTTGGACTTGCAAGAGTTCATGATCATGCCGGTGGGGGCGACGCGTTTCAGCGAGGCGTTCCGGATGGCGACGGAGGTGTTCCATACGCTTAAGTCGCTGTTGAAGAAAAAAGGGCTGAACACGGCGGTCGGTGACGAAGGCGGGTTTGCGCCGGACCTCCAGTCGAATGAAGAAGCGCTCAGCCTGATCATGCAGGCAATCGAGGAGGCCGGCTATAAACCGGGGCGCGATATCGCCCTCGCATTGGATTGTGCGGCCAGTGAACTCTATGAGAAGGGCCGGTACCGTCTTGAAGCAGAAAAGAATCCTGATCGTTCCTCCGAGGAGATGATCAGTTACTATGGGAAGCTCGTGGATCGATATCCGATTCTCTCCATCGAAGATGGGTTGAGCGAGTTGGATTGGAAGGGCTGGAAGCTGATGACGGAGAAGTTGGGCAAGCGGGTTCAATTGGTCGGAGACGATATCTTCGTGACCAATGTGGAAATCTTTGCCAAAGGGATCAAGGAAGGGATTGCGAATTCCATTCTGATCAAGCTCAACCAGATCGGCACGTTGACAGAAACGCTGGAGGCGATTGAGTTGGCGAAACGCTCTGGCTACACGGCGATCATTTCGCATCGATCCGGGGAAACGGAGGATACGACGATTGCGGACGTGGCAGTCGCGACCAATAGCGGGCTCATCAAGACCGGGTCGCTGTCCCGAACGGATCGTGTGGCCAAGTACAATCAATTGCTCCGGATCGAGGAAGAGCTTGGTTCGAACGCAGTCTATCGGGGTCGTGAGGCGGTGCCGGGGCGATGCTGATCATGATGAGCATCCGACGATGATCATTAAGCGGAATCGGGGACGGCAGTGGCTCGATTGGGAGCGTCGCATGGTGAGGGGCGCGTACTATGTTGGGGGCGCCGCGTGTCTGCTGATGCTGATCGTTTTGGTCTTTGGCGACATGGGTCTACCGCGCTACTTCTCCATGCGCGAGCACGCCCAACAGCTGGATGTGGACCTTCAGGAATTGCAACGAATGACCCGCACGCTTCGGGAGGACATTGATCGTGTAGAACACGATCCTGCGAAAATCGAACAGTTGGCGCGAGAACAGCTTGGCTACGTTCGCAAAGGTGAAACCGTGTATCAATTGGTTCCATCACCATCACAGGAGCGGCCACGCCCGTAGCCCCATGAAGTTTGGCACAGTCGCGATTATTGGACGACCGAACGTCGGCAAGTCGACATTGCTCAATCGATTGCTTGAGCAGAAGATTGCGATTGTCTCGGACAAGCCGCAAACGACGAGGACGAGAATTCTGGGGGTCGTGCATGCACCGGGTGCACAGATTGCCTTGCTCGATACGCCGGGGTTGCACAAGCCGCAACATCTGCTCAATCGTCGCATGGTCCGCACCGCAGTTGACACGCTGGAGGAGGCAGACATCTTGTACGTGTTGATGGACACGACGAGTTCCCCTGGTCCCGGCGATCTCTTGGTCATCGATCATGTGAAAGGGGCGGTCAGGAAGCGTCCACGTCCGGTAATCTTGGTATTGAACAAGGTGGATCTGGTCAATAAGCTCAAGTTGCTGCCGGTGATGGAAACGTACGCCAGGTTATTCGGTTGGACGGAAGTGGTGCCGGTATCGGCTGAAATCGGCGATAATGTGGATCGATTGCTGTCCGTGACCGTGGCCCATCTTTCGGAAGGGGATGCGGCCTATGGTGCAGACACCGTCACCGATCAGTCCATGCGGACATTGGCGGCCGAGATGATCAGAGAGAAGATTTTGCACCAAACATATGAGGAAGTGCCCTACTCGGTTGCCGTGGAGATCGACGAATTTGTCGAGGAGGGGAAGTTGGCCCGCATCAGCGCGACGGTGCTGGTCGAGCGAGAATCTCACAAGGCGATCGTGATCGGGAAGCATGGAGAGAGACTCAAGGAGGTCGGGACCGATGCACGACGTGACATGGAACAGATCTTTGGGATGAAAGTGTTTCTGCAGCTGTGGGTGAAAGTGCGGGAGGCGTGGCGAGAAGATGAGCATGCTCTCACCGAATTAGGATATTAGATAGTCGTCAAGTTCATAACGTCATAAAGTTATCATGTCTCGATCTAAGACTTGATGACGTTCAGACTTTCAGATTTGGTGTGACGATGCAGCCGACAGAACGTGTGACAGAATCGAATCCAGTGGATCCGCACCCTCGTCCAGGGGATAAAGATCTCCTCCGAGACGCGCTGCGTGACCAGGCCGATCGAGGCCGGACCAAGTCCGACATCGTGTTGTTGTCGGTGCAACGGCTGTTGCACCGGGGTGCGATCACCAATCTCGCGAAGATGCTGGGACGGATGCATCAGGCCGATGTGGCGAAAGTGATTGTGCATCTGTCGTCCCCCAAAGAAAAGCGGGAAGTTTTCGAACTGGTGCGAGGCGAGGCGAAGCGCGGCCAAGTGCTGAGCGAGCTCGACAGCGACAGTATCAATCAGGTGTTGGCGGACCTGCTGCATTCGGATATCGCCTGGCTGATCAAAGACCTCGGCCCTGACGACGTGGCCTACCTTCTCGGTGTTCTGCCGGAAGAGCGAGCCAAAGAGATTCTCTCGCTGATGCGGACGGAGGACTCCACGGAAGTTGCCGACCTGCTGAAGTATCCGAAGGATACGGCCGGCGGCATCATGACGACGGAGTTCTTCGCACTCCCGGAAGATGCGACGGCGCAAGATGCCATCCGGCGTCTCCAGCTGGCGACGGATGCGGAAATGGTGTTCTATATTTATGTGACCGACAAGGATGAGCGGTTGGTCGGGGTGCTCTCTCTGCGGCAGTTGCTGACGGTCCCTCCCGCGACGCCGCTAAAAAACATTGCCTTGCGCGACGTGATCAGCGTGACGGTCGACATGGACCAGGAGGAAGTCGCCCGCCAGGTGGCGAGTTACAACTTGCTCGCGATTCCGGTCATCGACAACGACAATAAATTAGTCGGCATTATCACGGTTGACGACGTCGTGGACGTGATCCGGGAAGAAGCGACCGAAGACATGCTCAAGATGGCCGGCGCGATTGAAGAGGACTCGATCTCGAAATCCTCCAGCATAGCGTCGGCAAAACACCGGCTCCCGTGGCTCTTTACGAATCTCGTCGGCAGTCTGTTGTCGGGCGCGATTCTGTGGGAGTTCCGGTACACGATTCAGGAAGTGGTGGCCATCGTAAGTTTTATTCCGGTCATCGCCGCCATGGGTGGAAACGTGGGCCTCCAGTCCTCGACCCTCATTATTCGAGGATTGGCGACAGGGCTGATCGAGCTGACGGATGTGCGCACCGTGTTTTTCAGGGAAATCAAGGTCGGACTACTGATGGGGCTCGCCTGCGGCATGATTCTCACGATCGTCGGCTGGATTTGGCATCAAGCGTTTCTGGGCATGGTTGTGGGGGTATCGCTGATTATCGCGTTCATGGTCTCGACCAGTATGGCGACGTTCATGCCCATCATGCTGAAGCGAATGAGGGTGGATCCTGCCGTTGCGGCCGGCCCCTTTGTGACGACGGCCAATGACAT
>DASVEA010000114.1:0-2989 GCA_036380815.1 Nitrospiraceae bacterium | reverse complement strand
GGTCAAGAGCGATCTCGGGGTGTTGCGCTCGGCCATCGAGGATTGGAAACCGCACATCGCCTTCAATCTACTCGAAGAGTTCGACGGGGTCGCGGTCTACGACCAGAACGTCGTGTCGTATCTGGAACTGCTTCACGTGCCCTATACCGGCTGTAACCCTCGTGGATTGATGCTGGCGCGCGACAAAGTCCTCGCCAAGAAGCTCTTCTCGTTCCATCGCATCCCGTTCCCGGATTTCATGTTGGTGTCCCAGGGACGGACCGTCAAACGGCCGAAGTGGCTGCCCTTTCCCCTCATTGTCAAATCGGTCACCGAAGAGGCCTCGCTCGGGATCTCGCAGGCGTCCATCGTTCAGGATGACGACAAGCTCAAGGAGCGGGTTGAATTCATCCACACGAGCGTAGGGACCGGAGCTCTCATCGAGCAGTACATCGAAGGACGCGAGCTGTATGTCGGAGTGATGGGCAATGGGCAGCTTCATGTCTTGCCGGTATGGGAGTTGATCATGGACCAGCTGCCGGAAGACGCCCGCCGGATTGCGACCGAACGAGTCAAATGGAGTCGGACGTATCAAGCCAAGTATGGGATTCGGTCCGGCGAAGCCAAGGATCTGCCGGACGGGAAAGCCAAGGAGATTCAGCATCTCGCGAAGCGTGTCTATCGCGCCCTGGGCCTGAGCGGCTATGCTCGCATTGACGTGCGCCTGGACGCGGCGGGGCATGTGTACGTGCTGGAAGCCAATCCGAATCCACAAATCGCGCACGACGAAGATTTTGCGGATTCGGCAGAGCACGCCGGCTATACATATCAAGAGCTGTTGCAAAAACTACTGCGCATCGGGCTTCGCAGGCAGCCGGCCACCTCACCCCCAAAGAAACCGTCACTATCGTCAACGTGAAGCTGCACGTTGTGTGGCTTCAATGTGGCGAGAGTGAGAGAAAACCGGGACATTCTATTTTTCGCATGTGGAATGAAACCCATCGGCGGTAGCAGACTGTTCAAAAAGGCCAGATTTCGGGCTTCCTTAGGTCGCTCTGATATGCTCGTGCACCCCTACCGCGCAGTACAATGAAGCAAACCTCACTCGCATCCCCGCGGATTAGAGCGACTTCAGATACTCGACGAGGTCTCGTTGCTGGTCCACCGTGAGACCGAGAGTACGAACCAGGTTGTAGTGCGCCACCACCTCCGCGAGCGTTGCCACACTGCCGTCGTGGAAGTACGGCGGGTGCTGCCACAGTCCACGCAGAGGGGTTGTGCGGTACGCCTTGTTCGCCGTGCGCGCCGCGTACGTCCCGTCGACACCGGTTTCCGCCGGGGCGTGCAGCTTTCCACTGTTGTTATCGGTGCCGGTCGCGCCCACGTGGCAGGCCAAGCATGTCCGGCCAAACAACGTGCTTCCACGCTCCGCGGCAGCGGCATTGAAGCTTGCGGCCGGAGGTGGAGGTACCGGCAGGCTATGCTGGTAGGCGCGCAGCGCCGGAAGCTTGGAGGTGACCATGTCCGGCGAGTGCTTGACGTCGATCCCCAGTCGTGTGTCTGAGAAGTTGCCTTGTCCGCCCATCTGGGTCACGGCGACGTAGGCATTCCAATACGAGATCGGTCCCTCCGCGGTGTACGTTTCGTTCTTGACCTGGGCCAAGCCATAGGCGGGGGGGATGACGAGCGGCGTGTTCTTCCCGTCCAAGTTGAAGCGCGGGTCGTATTTGCCGGGACCCCACGACTCGTAGACCGCCTTCTTGTCCGCGGATAGCGCGGGTGAGAGGGCAATGATGGCCCCAACGTTGAGATCTCGATTCGGCCAGCCGTCTTTGCGGCGGCCGATGCCGGGCATCACCGAGTTGTCAACGGTAGAGTGACAAAGCGCGCAGGTGACGCCAAGCTGGGTGATATGGTCGTTCGAGTCCACGGTGGCCTGGATGCCCACGATGGCGTTCATCTTGAGCAGCGCGACTGTCGTGGCCGGGCTCTTGAGGTCGACCTTTTTGAGGATCCCGGGAGGCAGCGCGTCCGCGTCCACTTTGAGCCCGACCGTGAGTGCAGTCGTCGGGTCAACGCTCTTCTCGACGACCTCGTGCAGACGGAGCTTGTCGGTCCAGAGTTGCTCGTCACCAAAGGTATCGAAGCGGAAGATGCGCTGGCCCTTGGCGACGAGATCTGATGAGGTAGCGACCTCGAATGACCTTTTGCCCTTTTCGCATCCGACGAGTGCCGCTCCGGCTGTCAATGCGACGAGGGCCAACGTGGCGATGACGATACTCGGCGATCGAATGGTCCGAACTGCGGCATGCTTCATCCTGGCGATCATGTCGTCCCCTGTCCTTTGTTAATCACGGCTGCCATATGTACGCTCGCTGGGCGCACCCGAGTAGGTCATGGCAAAACACCCCTACATCCTACCCACGGGTCTCGCTTGAGCGCTTCAGGAAGTCCGCTAACTCGCTGGCATGCTGCTCTGTCGTTTGCAGGATGTCGAGTAACAATTGTCGTGTGATCAGATCCTTGTCCCCAATTTCTCGAATGAGCGCGCTGTACTCCTCCACTTGTCTGCGTTCGAGCATGAGATTTTCGCCCACCATTTGGACGAGCGTCGTGCCTTGCTCAGGGTGGACGCCTATAGACGCGGCTTTCCCCGCGAGTTCCTGAAGATCAAAAACAGGAACGCCGCCTAACTGCTGAATGCGATTTGCCAGTGTATCGGCATGTTCCAATTCCTGGAGTGCGTGCGCCTCGAATTCGGTCTTCAGGCCAGGGGATAAGAGCGAGACCGCCATATATGCGTGCTGTTTGTATTGTAGGTAGCTGGTGATCTCGGTTGAGCGTAAGCGGTTCAACGAGCTCACAATTGTGTGCGGATCGGCTAGATATTGCTTGGTGATCGCCCCCTCTTTGATGGCTTCTCCGAGCTCTTTCTCACCAACGCCGGTTTGTTGCTTGGGTTTCTTCTCCATAACCTTCTCCTGTGCGAGGTACGGTCGATCGGTCGGTC
>DASVEA010000113.1:0-2922 GCA_036380815.1 Nitrospiraceae bacterium | reverse complement strand
TCCTCCTCGCGGAGTGCGGAGGGGAGCCGCACGATCGGGATGAAGGTTTGGACTTCGCAGGCGCCATGGGTCAGGCCGCGATCTTCTGTCGGGATGCCCATCGATCGGCAGACCAGAGGGCGGTAATGGTAGACGCCACAGCGTCCGTCTGCCTCCAGCGCTGGACAGGGCTGATGGTGGAACTCTGTGACCAACCGGTCGATCTCCTGATCGGACCAATTGTCGAGAAGTTCGGTGTGGGTCAGTTGAGGAAAGGCGACCTCCATTGCGGCGGTCTGTTCGATGGCACGCTGTTCGATACGATGGCGGTGATCCGGCGGAAGGCCGGCGAGTCCCTGTTGGAGGGTGTGGACGTCGAGGAGGGTGACCGGAAAGGGGCCGATGCAACAGCTGGTGCAGCCGAGTCGGCAGGGAACTTCACCCAGCAGGGCGGCGGTTGCCCGCTGGAACCAATGGTCGGTTTGTTGATACAGCGGAGCAGGGGTGGGCAGAGTGGGATCTAGGAGCCTGTCTGACATGGCGGCTCATTCTTCTTTGAAGGAGAGGTCGACGGTGAGATCGCCTTTGGGTGAGTAGAAGCCCTGGTTATCAATCTGGACGATTCCGTTGCACTGGTCTTGGTAGAACTCCAAGATCCATCCGTTGAAGTCATAGCCCTCATCGGTCATATCATCCTTGGCGATCCGAGTCGTGAGCACAAACCGCGCGCGCTCGACGTATTCGCGCACGAGTCCTGCTTCGATATCGTCGTGAGCGGAGAGGAGGTCTCTGAACAGCTGCTTCTCTTTGTCGAACACGTCTTGATAGGAGCCTCGATCCCGGACACAATACACCTGGATCGGTTTTCGGTTGCGATCATAACCGAGCGTCACCTGGACCCAGGCCCATTCATCCAACATGGATTCGTCCATGTCCGGCGGAGTAATCGGGGTCTGAGCACGGGACTTGAGAAATTCCAAGAGCAAACGGAGCGGGGGTGAGTTTTCTTTCTGACAAAACACGCGAGAATACTGGTACTGTTCTGCCTGTGCCGCGTCGGCCGGTTGGGCAGTCGATGGCAGAATCGGTAGTTCTTTTGCCATGCTAGCGACTCGGGGTACGGCAAATGTGACGCACGAATACGGTACAAGTTTGTACTGTACGCTGGCTGGTCTCGAAACTGCAAGGAGCGGGTGAAGGTGTTTCCCTGCGCCTGGCTGTGTTTTTCTGGTTGACAGCCTCGGAGCGCTTGGATAGACTCCCGCAGGTTTTCGCCGCTTCCATCAGCACGACTATTCGTTCATGAATATTCATTGAGTCTGAGCGGAGTCAAGAGGGGCGAGTTCACTACATTTCACCATCTTCGTTTTTTAAGGAGGTTGCTCGATGGCTAAATCAATGACCAAGTCGCAGATCGCCGATTACCTGGCCCAGAAGACCGGCTTGACCAAGAAGGCATCCGTCCAGCTCATGGACGACTTTGCCGCCTTGGCTTACAAGGAAGCGAAGAACGTCTTCGTGATCCCTGGAATCGGGAAGCTCGTATTGGCGAACCGCAAGGCCCGCATGGGACGGAACCCACAGACCGGTGAGGCCATCAAGATCCCAGCCAAGCGTGTGGTCAAGTTCCGCGTGGCCAAAGCCGCCAAGGACGCGATCCTCGGAAAGAAGTAAGCGGCCTCATTTACGCCGCATGAAAAACTACAGGGCCGGCTCCCCGAGAGGGGCGCCGGCCCTGTACTATTGTGGTCTCGTTACATCGATGGGCCAAGCCCCGTTCCACCCATGCCGTCGTGCCCCACCAGCCTGATCGCATCGCCGTCCTGAACCAGTGAGTCCTCGCTGGCGATCTTCTTATTGATGGTCACCAACACTTTCTTCTCGCGAATGAGTTGGAGGAGATGGCGCAACTGAATGCCCTGCTGCTGGATCACCCGGCGGACGGACATAGGGGACGGAACTTCACAGGCGAGGTCCCGTTCGCCATCGACGGTTTGAAGCTGACCCATCAGCGAAATGGTAATCATGATTGGACACTCCTCATCTTCAGTCGTGAGATCACCGGAAGCATGGTGCCCGTTGACTCCGTGCCGGTCGCCATCGATAATGCTCGGCCATGCCGTCGTTGGATATCCAGAATTCCGGGATGCCGGATTTACAATTTGTCCTGTTCGTGTCGGCCCTCTGCACGGCCGATCTCACGACACTGAATGTGCCGTCGGAACTTCGAACCACCATTTTCGACCGCTGTTGGGCGCTCACCCATACCGAGCCGCCGCCGACTGATCCCAAGGAGCGCGTGCTCGATCTTCGCGAGGGCACGGAGTTGACGCTAGAAGCCTGTCTCTCTACGATCCGTTCGCTGCTGACGGACGCCGGCATTCGCACCCTCATCTGGGACCATCCGGTGAGTGAGCCGACCCACGAGAGCACTCCGGCCGCGAAGCCGTTGATCGATCGGCTTGGGCAATTGTACCCCGATCCTCCTGAGATCGTCGATCCCGAACAACCGGCGTCGGGTTAGCAGGGCGCGACAGGCGAGGCGGATAAGGGTTCGAAGGCTGAAGGCCGAAGTTTTCGGAACCTCGAACCCCGACCTTCGGCCTTCAGCCTTCGGACCGCGCCTGTCCAGCCGGTCTCGCGCGTCACGCGCCACGGTGCGTGGCGCTGGTGGACTGTTTCAGCAACCTGCCAGGACCCATTGATTCGACGAGAACGGCTATGTCAATCACCGAGGGCATAGTGGTAAGATCCCGGCGATGGTGGCGGCACGATTTCTTAGCATAGGGAGGAGGACACAATGGGGAAAAGTTTAAAAGGGACCAAGAGCCACGACAATCTCAAGGGCGCATTTGCAGGCGAATCCCAGGCCAATCGGCGCTATCTCTATTTCGCCAGACGGGCAGACATCGAGGGTTTCCCTGATATCGGGGGCTTGTTCCG
>DASVEA010000112.1:0-3893 GCA_036380815.1 Nitrospiraceae bacterium | reverse complement strand
CGTCAAGCAACTCCCAAAAACTATCGAGATGTTCCCCCGTCGTCTCAGACATAGCCCACTGGCGGCCTTGGTTCCCGCTCAACATCACCGCCACCACCACGGCAATCGGCCCTGCCGCGTCGAGCAAATCGGCGAGTGAAGCTCCCCACCACCAGTGCCAAGGTGATTGAGATCTCGACTTGATAGTTATTCACCTATCGGAGCATGTGATAGGCGATGAAGCCCAGGGCCAGACCCAAAGCCGCACCACCAAGCGCCTCTTCCGTAAAGAGCACGAGTACGTCGATCACGCTAATCGACGCGGGCACGGCAGGGGAAGTTGACAAGCGCGACCGAGCACACCCGATTGGAGCGATGCCTTGCTCAGACTCTTGCAGCTTCTCCCTATCACCACATGTGCATGGTTTCTGACTTGAAGGGACCAAACCACTGGGGAAAGTGAGGGTGTTCCGCACTCAGGTTCCTTTGTGTCCGGACTAGGGTTTCTCCTAGTGTGTGTCGTCTGGTGGTCGGCATTAGGTTAATCCATCAGGCGGTTTCGGTTCATCTCAGTATGAAGGATGTTGAATCGCTTCCGTGTGTAGGATAACAGATCTGCGCAGACCTAAATCTCACGAGCATCGGAAATCTCTGCTAGCCCAAATTTTCGTGCCTATTTTGAGGTTCGGCGTCGTATGTTGACTCAGAAAACCGGCTCGCTCGCGCAAGGCCTGATTTGCCGTCTACATGCGATGCCGTAAGGTAGCTGCATTGTCAGAGGATATCTGTCGGTAAGTTCCGGAGAATCAGCATGGAAGCCCTAGCACTGACCCGATGGTCCGTCGGAAGGTATATCACACGCGGCATGCATGAAATGCTCGGAGCGATGCGTCACAGAGATACTTGGGTCTACTGTGGGTGGCAGGACATTCGCCTGCGGTACCGCCGATCGACCTTGGGACCTTGGTGGCTGACCGCCAGCACCGCAGTAACCATTGGTGTGCTCGGAGGCCTCTGGTCACAGATTTTTCAACTCGACATCAAAGAATATTTGCCGTTTTATGCAATTGGACACGTGGTGTGGATTTGGCTTTCCGCGCAGGTTAATGACGCTTGCACAGGTTTTACGCAGTTCGAACATATTATTAAACACACGCGACTCCCCTATCCCACCTATCTCCTTAGACTGTTTATCCGTAACACACTCGTTCTCGCCCACCATGCTGTCGTCGTCCTCGCCGTGCTACTCCTCTGCGGCACCGGCCTGCATGCTTTGTCCTGGCTGTCGCTCGTCGGCTTCGGTCTCGCGGCCATCCTTTGCGTGCTCTTGTCGATCGTCGTCGCGATCAGTTGCGCCCGTTATCGCGACCTACCACCGATCATCGCCAGCTTGTTGCAAGTGGCATTCTTTCTAACGCCAATCTTGTGGCAACCGGGCGCCCTTCGTTCCTTTGCCTGGGTTGCCGAGGTCAATCCGCTTTTTCATTGGATCGAGCTTATCCGCCAGCCTTTGCTCGGCCACGTTCCGGGCGCCCTGTCATATTTCTGGACCGGCGGCTCGATCGGCATCTTAGCCATAATCGCTTTATGGCTGTTAGGACGCCATCGCGACCGGATCGCCTATTGGATGTAGAAACTTATGGCCTGCGTACATGCCGACCGAATTGTGGTTGAATTTCCGCTCTATAGCGTCGGCCATCGATCATTCAAACAACAACTCTTGCAATCCGCGACCGGCGGGAAGATCGGCCGGCAAGGAGACCTTACGGTCATTCGCGCGATTGACCAGGTGTCCTTCCGGTTGAAACCGGGGGATCGTTTGGGCTTGTGGGGCCATAATGGAAGTGGGAAAACGACCTTACTGCGAGCAATTGCAGGAGTCTACCGCCCGGTGTCCGGCCAACTCGACGTGACCGGACGCATCGCCTCGCTTATCGACTTGAATCTGGGTATGGACGGAGAGGCCAGCGGCATCGAAAATATCAGGATGCGGGGCATTCTTATGGGCCTATCACGCCGCCAAGCCGATGATGTGCTTGACGACGTCGCGGAATTTACCGAACTCGGTAACTTTCTCTCGATGCCGGTCAGGACCTATTCGACCGGCATGCATATGAGGTTAGGGTTCGCCGTCTCAACTGCAGTTAACGCTGATATCGTCCTGATGGACGAATGGCTGTCGGTGGGCGATGCAGACTTTCAAAAGCGGGCGCAGGATCGTCTCGCCCACTTTCTCGCCCGCTCGAAAATTCTCGTTCTGGCGTCTCATTCAGAGCCTCTGCTCAAGGACATGTGCAATCGGATCATCCAACTGGAACATGGCCGTGTGAAGGGATCCTGGCACGAGCCGGAAGGCGACCAGCCTCAACCGGAAACGCCCCCCATCTGTCCCTTACACCAGGCATAAAGGAGTGATCATGCAACCCGACAGACCCCCACTTGCCCGATCCTCTGAAACGGTCGCACGCACGGCTATTCATTTGAGAAAGAACGTGGCGGATATCCCCATGATCTTGCTGGCCGGAGGACGTGTCCGGCAGGACTTTGTCACTCTGATGGACATCGCGTCCCCTGCGATGCTGCCGTATATGGGCCGGCCGCTCATCTACATTTCCGTCCTGAACTTCCTGAAGTTAGGAGGCCGCGAAGTGGTCATCGTACTTCCCGAAGGTGAAAAGCGCGTCGAGGCGTTTCTGCGTTCTTCATTCGAATCGCGTATCGCTCTCACAATCGTGAGAGCGCCGAATCAGCCCGGTGCGACGCCGCTGCATTCGTTAGAGGCGGCGCTGGAGGTCTTGACGAATCAGGGGGATGCAGACTACCCGGTCGTCATCGCCCACGGCGACATTTACTACGATCTGGGCAGGCTGGATGCCGGAGAGTGGCCTATCGTCTTTACTACTCCCTACATCGACTCGGACAAGTATTCCACCGTACACGTGACGGAGAAAGGCTATTGGTTTCAAGAGGCATGGGCGGGAAACAAATCCTCAGGGCCTGACGATTCCGCCGCCAGAGAGCGGCATACAGACATCGGCCTCTACTATCTTCCCTCAGCGGCCGACGCCTATCGTGCACTTGTAGGGCCGGCGCTGCCTATCTCAACGGTCGGCGGACTGCTCTTCCACCGTTATGGAAAACGAGTGGCCCTTCAAGAAGTCGCCTCGTGGATCGATCTGGGGCATATCGACACCTCAGCCAGAATCCGCACTCAACTGCTCGGAACCCGTGAGTGCAATCATCTCGATATCGACGAGATGCGCGGTCTCATCACCAAGCGAGGACGCAACCGAGACAAGCTCCTGCAGGAAATCAACTATTACCATCGACTCCCCAAAGAGCTGACCGTCTATTTTCCGCGGATGCTCGAATCGCGGCTCGGAAGAGAAGTCAGCTATACGATCGAATACTATGGCTATAAGACGCTTTCCGAGTATCTCGTGTTCTATGAGGTCCCGAAGTCGGTATGGCACCGGGTCCTGGTGAAAATTCTCGCGATCCACAAGGCCTTTACCTCCCGCGTGGATAGGAGTACGCACCAAGACTGTGTCTTCGATTTCTATTGGGGCAAGACGGAGCAGCGGCTTAATGAGCGGGACCGCCTGACGAATATCTTGACGCTGCTTGATGCCGAGGAGCTAGAAATCAACGGTGCGCGCTATCCTGGCTGGAAGACCGCCTGGTCGGACATTCGAAATCTTTTCCGGAATGTGGCAGACGATTGCACAACGACCGTCATCCACGGCGATCTCTGCTGCAGCAACATTCTGTACGATCCGCGCACCAGCTTGATCAAGTTCATCGACCCGCGCGGTGAATTCTTCGAGGAGGGATGCTACGGCGATCCGCGTTATGACCTTGCCAAGCTACTCCACTCCTTTCATGGTGGATATGATTTCATTTTGCATGAGATG
>DASVEA010000111.1:0-2942 GCA_036380815.1 Nitrospiraceae bacterium | reverse complement strand
CTGGACCGTCGCGCCGTGACGCGTGCCGGCGACTTCAATGGTGAGGGTGGTGCCGGGGGTTGAAAAGTCCCGGAGTGGAAATGCCAGGGCGATCGGGGTCTTGAGCTGTGGTGAGTGCGTGGCGCTGCTGACCCAGCCAATTTCCCGGTCGCCGATGACTAACTTGGCGCCCTTCGGCGGGATGATCGAGCCATTCATGACGAGCCCGACTAAGTGCCGCCGTACGTTGCCGTAGGTATCCATCCTCGCTACGACTTCCTGCCCAGGATAGCAGCCCTTATTCAAGCTGAACGCTTTCCCTTCCAGGTTCGCTTCTGGTGGGACGATCTCTTCGTTGAGGTCCGGCCCGGCCTTTGGCAGCCCTGCTTCGATGCGGAGGGCCTCACGAGCATGACCGCCGACCGCCTTGATGTCGTATGTCGCCCCGGCCTCCATGAGTCGTTCCCAGGCCGTGCTGAGTGCGTCAGCAGGCAGTAATACTTCGAGGTCGATCTCTCCGGTTTCTTCTGTACGCAGGACGAACGAGGCATGGCCGCCGATCTTGGCTGCGATGGCGCTCACCGGCTTGAGGTCGCTCATCTCGACGCCGAAAGCGGCACTGACAGTCGCGCAGGCCTTGGGCCCACTGACAAGCAATAGTCCCCAGGACTCTGCACAGTTCTCCATCTTTGCTTTGATGCCGTAGAGAAGGAACTTTCGGAGGGCTTGGAAGGTGGCGTCGCCGACCTCGCCGACATCTTCCACCCACAGGCTCTCAGAAAGGGTATAGACTCGAAAGTAGCCGAGCATCTTGCCCTTGTGCGTGAGAAAGCTCGAATAGCAGCCCTGGCCTGGCTGGAGCGGAAGAATGTCGTTGCTGATGAGGCCCTGTAGCCATTTCACGCGATCGTCGCCGGTGACGTGGATCTTGCCACGATGCGAGAGGTCGGAGAGTCCGACTGCCTGGCGCACCGCCTGATATTCCTCGACCCACTTGCCATAGCGAGCGGGCATCTCCCATCCGGCAACCTCTTCAAAGGCCGCACCAAGTTTCGTGTGGAGATCGTGAATGGGTGAGTGCTTCATTTTGAAATGTTGAGTTGTGAATGTTCAATATTCAATGAGATTCAGCATTAATCATTCAACATTACCTCTTCAACCAGGTCTTTTAGCCGTGAGGAGAACTCATTGCGCGAGACAATCTTGGTCACGCCCATCGCTCTGGCCCGGTTAAACGTATCGACTTCTTCATGATTGGCGAAGGCGAGGATGGGAATGGTCTTTAAGTGTGCGTCGGCTTTGAGGGTTTCCAGGGCTTGAAAGGCATTCAGTGTCTCGTCATTCATGTTCAAAATTACCGCGGATGGGATCGCGGCCGAGGCCTTTTCGGCGATGTCCTGTTGCGCGCGTGCCCGTTCGATCCGGTAGCCCTTCGACATTAGGGCGTCGCGGACTTTGGTATAAAAGAAAATATCCGTCACTCCCACGAGCACGGTTTTCTGGTCTGTCTGGTGAGAATTCGTCGTCATAGGTGAGTCTGCTTTTGCATCAGTATAGTTAAGTGCCCCTCTTTACAAAACAAGACAAACAAGACAGACCAGATAGACTGCATAGACCTGATAGAGCGGTCAGTTCAATGAGCTTATCAATCGTCCCAGCGCTTTTTTTGCCAAGGCGTAACTGGGATTGAGGACCAGGGCTTTCTTGTAGGAATCGATGGCCTCGGTCCATTGGCCCTTGCGTTCGTAGACCCGACCCAGGTTGAGATGGGGGAAGGCAGGGCTCTCATAGCGTCTCGCCTGGAGGGCCTTCTGAAACCAGGTAATCGCTTCGTCGAGTTCGCCCTTTTCGATCAGATAGGCCCCGATGTCATTATAGGGGTTGCCGAAGTCGGGGTCCTGCGAGATGGCCTTGTGACACTCCTCAATCGCATCATCGAGACGTCCCATGAAGCTGTAGGTCCACCCGAGGAAGGTATAGGCCTCGGCAGTCGGATGCGTCTCAATCGATTTCTTGTAGAGCGTCACGGCTTCTTCCAGTTCGCCCTTCATCTGGCGTTCATAGGCCTGTTGGAAGAGTTGCCACGCCTCGCGTTTATCCTCTTCGTGGCCTTCGCCTTGGATCAAAAAGTCTTGAACGTCCATAGCCCTTCTCTATTCTCGTCCCTTAGCTGGAGTAGCGGGGTTGGTCTCGACTGCGCGCGTCCAACGAGGGCCTTCTGAGGCCGCGCGTTGCGCGAACAAGGAGACCGTCTCCGCTACTCCTGCTTCAGTTTCTTCTTGATCAATTCTGCGCCGTAGCGTCCTGAGAGCAACATTGAGCCGAACGCCGGACCCATGCGCGGGGTGCCATAGACTGCCGCCACTGCTAACCCGATGACGAAACAGTTGGGATAGACTTCGCCGGTCCGGTCCATCACCTCTTCTTCGGATCGAGAAACCCACATGGCACCGTTGCCGGGCACGGCTTTGTAGAGATTGCGTTTGTGCAAGAGTTCCACGACGACGGCGTCGTGACCCGTCGCGTCCACCACGATCTTGCTTTCGAGCGCGATGGGGTCCACGTGGAGGATGTCATGGCCGGCCATTTCAGCCGTCGTGTTATTGACCACCACGCCTTCCAGAATGCCGTCGCGTCGCAGGATCAGATCGACCACTCTCGTGAGGTTCATGATTTTAGCGCCGCCTCTGTAGGCAGCGGCGATCAGCGCACCGGTGGCGTGTGGGGGATCGACCATGTACATGCCCTCGCATTCCGTGATCTTCTTGCAGGGCACGCCGATCTCTTCGAGAATTTCATTGGCCGGTTCGCAGATCGTGGCCTTGTTCATCAGGTAGCCGCCCGACCAAAAGCCGCCGCCAAGGGCGAGGCTCTGCTCGACGATGACCGTACGAAATCCCATCGCGGCCAGATCATGGGCGCAGATCAACCCGGAAGGCCCGGCACCAACAATGATCACATCG
>DASVEA010000110.1:0-2669 GCA_036380815.1 Nitrospiraceae bacterium | reverse complement strand
CGTGATGACCATCTTCAACTCTTCGACGGTGTAGCCAAAGGCCTGCTGGCGCTGACGGATCGTCGGGTGGTCCGGCTGCGGCACATTGCTGGGATCAGGCAACTCGTCGAGCGAAATCCGATACTCGGTGACCCAGGACCGGTAGGGCTTGCGGCTCACAATCTCGGCCTTCACTTCCTCGTCATCGATGATGCGCCCTTGCACGGTATCGACCATGAACATCCGGCCCGGCATGAGACGTCCCTTCTGCCTGATCTTCCGGACATCCATCGGCAGCACACCCGCTTCCGAGGCCAAGATCACCAGGCCGTCTGTCGTCACTTGATAGCGACAGGGACGCAGCCCGTTGCGATCGAGCGTCGCGCCGATAAACTTGCCGTCGGTGAAACAGACTGCCGCGGGACCGTCCCAGGGCTCCTGCATCGCCGCGTGGTACTCATAGAACCCACGGCGATCGAGATCCATTTGCGGATTCGCGACCCAGGGCTCGGGAATCAGCATCATCATCACGTGCGGGAGAGAGCGGCCTCCCATGGTCAGAAATTCCACGGCATTGTCCAGACAGGCGGAGTCGCTCTGCTGCTCGGAGACGATCGGATAGAGCTTGGCCAGATCCTGGCCGAACAGTTCAGAGTTGAGCCGGCCTTGTCGGGCGCGCATCCAATTCATGTTGCCCTTGAGCGTATTGATCTCGCCGTTATGGCAAATGTAGCGGTAGGGATGGGCCAACGGCCAGGTGGGGAACGTGTTCGTACTGAAGCGGGAGTGCACGAGGGCAAGAGCGCTCGTCAGGCGCTCATCCTTCAAGTCCTGGTAGTACGCAGACATCTGATGCGGAAGCAACAACCCCTTGTAGACGATGGTGTTCGCCGACAGGCTTGAGACGTAGAAGTAGTCACGCCCTTGAATGGCCGATTCGCGGATGGCCTTCTCCACCCGCTTGCGAATGACATAGAGCTTGCGTTCAAACTGCCCTTCATTGAGAACATCACGGGCGATAAACACCTGCCGCATAAACGGCTCGGTGCTGCGCGCCACGACGCCAATCGCATCGCTCTTGACCGGCACATCGCGCCAACCAATGAGCCGAGCGCCCTCTTCCCCGATAATTCTGGTAAAGAGTGCCTCACACTGTTGTCGCGCATCGGCCTCGGGCGGGAGAAACATCATCCCGATGCCATACTCCCCGGCATGGGGCAGGGAAACCCCCGCATCGCCGGCCGCACGCTTGAGGAACTCGTGCGGTACTTGAAGCAGAATCCCGGCGCCATCTCCCGTGCAAGGGTCACAGCCCTGCGCCCCTCGGTGACTAAGGCTCTCAAGAATCTGAAGCCCCTGCTGAACAATGGTATGGGATTTCTGGCCCTTGATGTTGACGACAAAACCGATCCCACAGGAGTCTTTCTCCTGCTCAGGGTCGTAGAGGCCTTGCTTCGGTGGAAACCCAGGGATGCTCATCGTTCGTATCTCATAAAAATGTAGGCATGTATGCTACTAGCCCGGATTATTCATGAATGCCGTCGCGAGGCGTTCGAGACCGAAGCCCGCCGGGGCTTCTCGCAAGTAAGCCCGACGGAGGCGTACTGGCAGTCCGTCGAGGAGGCCGAACGAGAAAAGCCTCGCCGGGCGAGAGGATCGGACGACGCAGCAGGTATTCATGAATAGTCCGGGCTAGACGGAGGCTACATCAGAGAGGCAATCGGATAGCTAACCCCGTCACTCACAAGGCAAATTCCGTTCGTATCCACACCGCTCACATTAATAGATGCACGATTCTTCTGTCAAGATTATCTAGGAGCCGGTCCACGTCGGCTCGCTCCCCATAGGGGTGATTGGCTTGACTTTGTTTCCTTCTCTGCCCTACCATCCGCCGCATGCCCCAAAGTCCAATTACCCCCACTATCAACAACATGGCGGACGTCTGGGAGGCGTACCATGATGAACTGGAGGGGATGGAACGCCAAGCTCGGACGAACCTCGATTCCAGTGTGGCACTCGTCAATACTGTCGCCGCACACATTCTGAACAGCGGCGGAAAACGAATTCGACCTTTTTTGCTGTTGCTCTCTGCCCGTCTCTGCGGCTATACCGGTCGCGATCATCACCAACTCGCCAGTCTGGTGGAGTTTATTCATACCGCGTCCCTACTCCACGACGATGTGGTCGACGATGCTGATATCCGCCGAGGCCGGCGAACCGCCAGAAAAGTCTGGGGCAACCAAATCAGTATCCTCGTCGGCGACTATCTTTACTCCAAAGCCTTCTGCCAGGTCGTCGACTTCCGGAACCATGGAATTAACGAAGTGCTTGGCGAGGCCTGCAAGAAGATGGCGGAAGGTGAAGTGCTGCAACTCTATTACAACGGCAACCCAACCATGTCGGAGGCGGAGTATCTTAAGATTGTAGATCACAAAACGGCCGGCCTGATAGCCGCCGCTTGTCGCATGGGCGCCATTCTCGCGGATGCCTCAGAGGCCCAGCAGGATGCGCTCTTCCGGTTCGGCCAACATCTTGGGATCGCCTTCCAAGTGGCCGACGATACGCTCGACTACACCGCTAATGGCGAACACTTGGGCAAGACGCTGGGGCAGGACCTCCGCCAAGGCAAGGCCACGCTGCCACTGTTACATCTGCTGCATCATTGTTCGGAACAGGACCGGCAGATGATC
>DASVEA010000109.1:0-7599 GCA_036380815.1 Nitrospiraceae bacterium | reverse complement strand
CCCGAATAGCCACCGGCACGAACGAATTTTGGTTTGAAGGGGGGAAGATCACTGGTGGTATTGAATAACCGCCGCGATGTGATCGAACGCGGCGGCACGCGCAAGCGAGGTATCTGATGAAAGGACAAGTCTACTGGAGGTGTTTATCCGGCGGCGACAATAAAGAAGGGCTGCGCCCGAATAGCCACCGGCACGAACGAATTTTGGTTTGAAGGGGGGAAGATCACTGGTGGTATTGAATATCCGCCGCGATGTGATCGAACGCGGCGGCACGCGCAAGCGAGGTTTGGTGGGCCGTGTAGGGGTCGAACCTACGGCCCGCTGATTAAGAGTTCAGAACGGATCCAATCTGAGCCCTTCGCCTCCCAATGAGCCAGATAAGGCCGGCCATCATCACTGCGCCGGTGAGAGCGGCCATCATATCTTTTTGTGCATCCCACTCATCCCCTTGTGTGCCCAGGTAGGCCGTTCCCAATTCCGGACTGACCATTTGGGCGATCGCCGCTTCGGTTACTTCAAATAATCCGCTTTGGGCGAGTATGCCGCTGATCGGCAGATAGTAAGACCAGAATCCTTTGGCCCCAGCCAGACGCATTAAGATGTCCCGCAATGGATAGACGAGGAGGAAGCCATAGCCGAAGTGAACGAGCCGATCGAATGGATTGCGACTGAGTCCGAATGAGTGTTGCAACCAGAAGCCGAACGGAACCTCGGCATAGGTGTAATGGGCGCCGATCGCGTGCAACGTCAGAAAGGCAGTGATCAAAACATACGATACTGTAGAGAACGAGAATCGTCGGTAGGTTGCGATCAGGAGCGCGACGGCGCTCAGCGCCAGCAGATTTTCCAGAAACCAATCCCCGCGATCGACAGGGGAAATGGCCATAACAGACCAGAACAGCGCATACCAGACCACCAGTCCAAGGAGCTGGCGCGGTTTGGTCACAGCAGCGCTGCCGGGATGGGGATCATCTCACGTGCCGACCAACTCGCTAGGGTGCGAGGCCGAGGACCATCGGCGCCTCGCGCGCAAAACGAGCAGCAGACTCACACAGAGCAACGCCCCATACAGCGCGGCCTCCATATCCTTCTGAGCGTCCCAGACATCTCCCTGCGAGCCGAGATAAGTAATGCCCGCTTCCGGATGCATCGCGCGTGCGACCCAGGACTCAATAATCTCCCACAAGCCGCTCAACCCCAGGATAGTCATCACCGGAAGATAATATAACAGCCAACCGCGTGCATAAGAGGCCAGGCGAAACAGTTCTTCGACCGGGTAGGTCAGCAAGAATCCAAAAGAGAAATGTACCAGCCGGTCATAGTGATTCCGGCCGAGGTGCGCGGCGCCTTCAAGCCAGGCTCCGGCTGGCGTCTGGGCATAGGTGTAATGCACCCCGATCGTATGGAGCGTGAGAAACAGCGTAATGAGTAAATAGGATGCGTGGGACAACGGCATGAGCCGATGTGTCGACACAAGGGTTAAGACGAACAACCCCGGCAGAACACTCGCCAATAGCCAGAATTGGCGATCGGCCGGCGCATAAGCCGCCCACAGTGAGAGCCCGACATACCAGATCAGCAACCCAATCAACATCAACTTGTTTCGATCGACCACGGGACCTCCTTGATACAGGGATCGTGAAGCCGCTCGTCCCTCCTTCAATCTACAAGCTCCTCGTGGCCCGTGCAAGTGGGCTGCTTCACTGAGTCGAAGGGCAAGCAAGATATGCACAAACCACTTCGGGGCTGTATGTGTATGAAACGTCGCCTCGAAAATGCCCTATCGTCCAACGGACAACCGAACTTTCGCTACTCATTGCTTGATGGAGTAAGGGACGGGTTTCTCATTAACCCCACCGTCGTGGACGCTCGAAGCGAGGTCACCACCAAACTCTTGTCGAAAACAGATGGCGGAGCCATTGCGTTCGAGCATAGACCGCACTATATGTTAATGGAGAGAAGGCTACACAGGATGGGAGAATACGTTGATGAAGACAAAATTGTTCTTGAAAGTGTTGCTCTGTTGCACAACGATAGCTTCGGCAAGTCATGCTGAGGAAATTGGAAGTGTGGATACGGAATTCAAAATTTTGGGGCCTGATCACAAAATTGTGGTAGAAGCGTTTGACGACCCAAAGATTGAAGGTATCACCTGTCACCTGAGTCGATCAAAAAAAGGTGGCCTCAAAGGTATGGTCGGATTGGCAGAGGAAACCTCAGATGCGTCAATCGCCTGTCGTCAAGTCGGTCCGATTCGCGTTGTGGGTGAGCTTAAAGAAGGGGAAAAGGTATTCAGGGAGAGTCGATCCCTGATTTTTAAGACCCTACAAGTTGTCCGATTTTTCGACAAGAAACGCCAGACATACATTTATCTCGTCTATAGCGATAGAGTGATCGAGGGCTCGCCACAGAATGCAATCTCGACCGTGCCGATTCAAGCTTGGTCAAGTCCATAAGGCCAGGAGAGAATATATTTAAATCACCCTCGAAGTTCTGCACAACCACCACCCTGACCGTATCCGTCTCGAGGGACTCCCTACCTATACCCTCGACTGGCGGTCGCAAGGCTAAAATGCCTCCAAGGGATACATCGAATGCCGGGAATCCTGCCGCGAGGCTAGCGTTCTCAACTGCCCATCGCGCGACATCTCGTTCTGAATTTGATGGACGGCTTCGGATAAGGCCCGATTGAGGCGGGCACCCGGAGGGACGTCGTTGGTGGGATTGAAGGTCTCTTTGAAAGTGGATTTGCCTGTGTAGGTACCGAGGACCTCACCCGTCGGTTTCAAGACGAAAAGGGTCAAATGGGCCTCCCCGCTGCTGACGTGCGTTTTCATTCCAAGCCGCTGCGCTATGTTTCCGACGAAGGGGATGCCGTCTGGAATCTGGGCCCAGAGCTGAGGCCGATACTGCTCATGCAAGGCAGTAATCCGCCCAGACAGAATCACATCGGGATTGGGGTCAAACCTGGTTACACGTGAAAACACCCCTGCAGCCTCGAGCTCTTTCAGGAGTTCGCTCTCGACTTGGCGGGTGAGCTCACTGGGTTCGATCCTTTCCGCCTTGGGTGCGTCGAGGCCGAAGGTTTCCTTTCCCGACAACAAGGCATATGCCGGGTAAAGATTATGGAACTCGGCTATCACGTCGATGATCGGCCCGGCCTGTGTGAGCGTAATGTCCGGGACATACTTCGGGCCCCCACAGCCGGTGGCGAGGATGACCAACATGAAGCTGATAGTGAAAACCATTCGTGTCATCGATCAGTACCCCCAGACATACTTCACTGTGATTTGGCGTCGCCTTCTTTGGCATTAGAGACGAGACAGTAGGATCAGCACGACTGAGTCCCCTAAACGCCTCTTCGAAACTCAGTGAAGGAAGCGAAACCGGTTTCATTGCTGCACGTGATCAAGAATGTTTGTGCGAGCCCTTCAGACCTTTCCCCGCCATGACCCTGTCTCGCGACCAAGCGTCTCGATAAATTCCTTAAATCGGTCCAAATCTCCCTGTACGCGCGAAGACACCGCTCCCAATGCATCTCCTACATTTTCGACGAAACCCTCAGGTTCATACTCTAATTGCAGCATGACCTTTGACGAGGCATCCGAGAGTCGATGAAATGTTACGACCCCTCCATTGATGGCGCCGCTTCGACTCGTCCATGCGATGCGCTGGTCCGGCACCTGCTCTGTGATCTCCGCATCCCACTCTTTCTCCTGGCCTGTGATGTCGGCTTTCCAATGAAGATGCGTGTCATCCAGTTGTTTGACTTCTTTCACACCTTCCATGAATCGCGGAAATTCCTCGAACTGTGTCCATTGATTGTAGGCAGTACGTAAAGGCACATTGACTTCAATGGATTTCTCAATGGTCGACATGTGTTCCTCCGTTTAGGTAAGTGGTGTGGATAAATCAAGCTTGTCGACGCGCAAGAGTTCGCCTTTGATCGTCCGGGCGCCTTCTCAGGAGCCGCCCTTCGTCGGATCGCCCACTTCGTCACCTTTTTCATTCCTTTTATCAGTAGATTCGCCGGCGTTCATGTCGACTCCCTTCGACTTATCTTCTTCGCCCTTCACTCCAGCTTGCGCGCCTTTTTTAGCAGATTGGCCCGTTTTCATGCCATCCTTCTTTAGCGTGCCTTGATCGCCTTTCCGACCAGCTTGCTCGCCCTTCTTAGAATCTTGGCCACCTTTCATTTCGTCTGCCTGCGTCGCCGTGGACAGCCCCAGGCACAGCAGGAAACCACAAGACATGAGACTGACGACTTTGGGAATCGAGACCATGATCGCCTCCTCGGTTAGATGGATACGTCTACAGGGAACGGTACGCTCTCTGGAGCCTTGCGACTGAGCAATTTTGACCAGACCGCGGAAATCTCCGGCGATATGATTATTATGCTTCAGACAACGCGACGGCAGCCTCCTCGCGAGAGATGAAGTGGTGAAGGCGCGACTCCGAAAGGCGCCGAGCCTCTATCTTCCTTTATATGGCGGTCTTGGATCTGATGTCCGAACTCATCGGGCCCATCGAGGGACGCATGGGAGAAATGAAGGAACCTGCCGACGTTACCGTCACGGCCTTTGAGATCCTTCAGGCTGTAACAGGTGAGCTGCCCTGCTACGCTTCCCCTAATTGGGAAAGCGTCCGTCAAAGCGCTGCCGGAGAAGAGAAAATGGCGCGAAACCGCGAGGGAACCACGGCCTAAGCCACGTTGGCCACGTGGGACATGCTTCGCCTGGGGACCATCACGGAATCGCAGAAGGCTCGATGCTTGGTCGGCATCGGGCCTTTGTTTGTGGGGGACAGGGCGAGTCCGATGAGGGGGGGCGCGTCTGACATGCCGTTATGGTGTGTGCGAATCCGCAGCCGGTGCCGCCGTGGGAGTGCCAATAGAGGGCAAGGTGATGTCAAAAGCCCAGCTCAGTCGGATGCATCGGGGCGAAGCTGCCGAGGCTCTTGAACCCGCCTAGGGCATTCCCTCGTTTGCAGGGTGCCTCGAAGTGGCATACCGTGAAGTCAGCGGCTGGTGTAAGGCCAAGGGAATCGGCACTCGCAAATAAAGAGCCTTGGCGAGATGGAGGTTCTGTTCCTATTTACATTTACATGTCATTTTTATTCCATAGGAGGCAACCATGTTGTTCAAATTGCTCATCGTGTGTGGAGTCATCGCCGTCGGAGCCCTGTCTGTCGAGGCCGCGGACACGGAAATGAAGATGGTCGATAAGAATTGTTGGATCGAGATTTTTGAAGACGATAACTATGATGCGGATGATCCTCATGTCAAAATCCAAGGTCCGAAGGAGTTTGCGACCATGAAGAATCTTGAGGGTAAGGATTGGGCCAATGATATCGAAAGCGTCATCGTCGGTTCCAACGCCTCAGTCAGTGCCTATGAAGACAAGGAATTCAAAGGCACAGAGATCACGTTTGCGCCAAACCAGCGTGTGCCGAATCTTGGCAAGCTCGACATGGCGAACGACATTGAGTCGATGAAGATTACCTGCGGAAGGTAGCCTTTTGTCGGAAAAGCCTCGGGATGAGCGCGATTGACAGGGTAGGGCGGGGAATAGTCAGAGATGTCCCGCTGTAGGTTCTGAAATGAAAGCATGTCTTCACTGCAAAGATAAAGCCGAGTGGCGGTATAAGGATGGATGGGGTGTTCTGGCCTGTGCCGATTGGTTTAGTGGAAGGTGTGAAGGGGAACCGCTTGATGTGGCACCCCCATCGGTGGGAGACATGCGCCCACAGGGGCGTGGTCTTGATGAAGATGAACACTACAACAAGTGGGTTAAGATGCGGCTAAGAGAGGTCTGGCCGCTGGAGACATCGGCATGAACTCCTCTCTATCGTATCCAACTCTGAGGCGGCTTGCTTGGCCCGATTGCTGAACGATTGGCCTTTCTCAGGACTGTCGATGTCGCTGAGGCGGATACGCTCAGGGTGGGTGTTGTGCAGGACTTCGATCGTGTCGCCGTCGAGGACGGAGACGACGAGGACGGTGGGTGTCACACTCCAACAGAGACGCCCCCTTTGCAATTAAAACAGATGCAGTGTCGCATGGTACCATCTTACTCTTCACTGTAGTATCTGTAGGCAAACGGCTGCAGTGTCTATCCTCCTGAAAAACCTACGGTTGACTCAGCGCGCTCCCACATTCTCCTACAGACTCCCTGCATATTCTCATCAATCATATTCTCGCCACGGCTCATATTCAGGGTTTTTGTTCTGACCCTCCTGTTCCTGCAATGGCATGCCCCTTGCGTAATTGCCCCGTGACGGAATCGTTCCCCGCTTAGAGCTCCCCTCGGATCACGGAATCAGTTCTGCCATCCGACAGAGAGTCGAGCGCAAGAAGTCTCAGAATATTTTCGAAAACATTTACAAAATTTTCACCTTTTCTTTATCGCCGACAATGTCGACTGTTATGTATTTAGCATCCGTGCTATCTCCTGTGCGCTTGGTGATTTCGGCACAATCTGAACAATGCCTGCCTTCCTGAAATTTGGCTTAGTGCTCTTAATCAGCTTATTTGCCGGTCCTGTCTGGAGCAACGAGGCACAACCGGATCAAATCCCTCCACGGTGGTCTTCCTGGTTCACCGCACAAGGGCTGGAGACCAGTGCACAGCCTGCACAGGCTCCGGTGTATCAAGCGACTGTCACACGGACCTCTTATACTCCCCCTATTGTCCCGGCGAATGTGCGTGATCTTTCACTTGATACCAATCGGCCACGCCCACAGGGTGTTCTCGCGTCGACAACCTGGCTCAATGGAGCATTCATGACAGAAACTGAGGTGGCTAATGATCGGAGGGAGAGCAGCATTCCCTGGGACACACAAGATGATCCAGCGAGCCGCATGATGCGAATGGGCCTTACCACGTCGTCAGGCCCGGCCCGCTATGGCATGACATACCGGAGGGCGGGGCAGGCTTTCTACAATGGACCAGACCAGGATCTGAGAGAAGTCTGGGGAGAGTGGAAGAATGGGGTGACCACCTTTCACAGTGCTATCGGCCAACAATGGAATAATGTAGACCGCAATCCCACCCAGTCTCGCCTCGAACAGAATTATGGTCGAATGGGCCTCTCCTGGAACCAGGCGTCCTGGCCAAGCCTCGCCGTAAACTATTCGCAGAATGCTCAGAATAGCGCGCTGGATCCGACCGGCATCGCGGCACAGAAAATGACCAATCACACACTCGAAGCGGCTCTGGGGTATAGCGGCGCGGCCTCGCTTCGTCCGCTCAGTACCCTGACCATTGCACCTACACTCGGCTATCGGACGGAACAGCAAGACCTGTCCGGCGCCCGAATCGATTCGCCCTCAGCCTCTCTCGCCATGAATTACCAGCAGAGCCAGCGGCTCCTCGTTAGCGCCATGGGAAACTACTCCGGCATACGATCGAGCGATCGACTCATCGACCAGGAAACTATCGGCGGGAAAGGCGTGCTCACGGTGGATATTCTACAATTACGAGGATGGACGACGCGGATGTCCATGGAGGGGGGCTATAACAGGCAAACGAATCGGATGATGTCCTCCGCCGAAACCCAAGATGTCTCTGGGCTTCTCCGCCTCGTTCTGACTCCTTTCTAG
>DASVEA010000108.1:0-3529 GCA_036380815.1 Nitrospiraceae bacterium | reverse complement strand
CACGCCGTTGAGTGCCATCGCCTTCAGGGCGAGATTGCCCGCTTCGGCTCCATAGATGGAGGCGAACAGCTCGAGCGCCTGCTTGGCGATGTCTGCCTGGCCCTTGAGCCCGGCTGCTGCAATCACCGCCGCTGGGTCGCCCGCTTTGATTTGTTCTGCGAGCCACGTGGGCTCATTTTTCTTGCTGTCGCGGACATAGTCATAGATGGCATGCAGACCGGGACCGGACACCACACGTTCGTAACTCACGTGCAGGTAGTTACTGCGCAGATGGCGTAGCAGTTCAATTTCGTTGTCATTGTTCGGTGCGAAGTCCGCATGACCTCCTTCCGATTGCATAGGCTGATAGCGCGAACCGTTCCAGAAGAGGATGGACTCGCCCAGTCCGGTTCCCGCAGCAATCAGGGCGAGCGCCTGGTTGTGCGGTGGAGGAGTGCCAACGTTGAGGATTTCGATTTCGTCCGGTCGGAGCAACAGAATCCCGTGGGCCATGGCTTCGAGATCGTTGAGCAGCTTCACTCGTGGTATGTCGAACTGTTTCGCCAGCGTTGCGCCATCGATCACCCAGGGGAGATTGGTCGTTTGGCAACGGTTCTGAATGACGGGGCCGGCGACGCCGAAACAGGCCGCGGCGATCTTCGGCGGTTTTTTCGCTGAACGATCCGGTTCCAATTCGGCAGCGTCACATTTCTCTGTAGCAAATTCGTCTATGGGCAATTGAGGCTTCGGTGGAACGAGGAATTCGGTGAGGATGTCTTCAAGCGAGGTGTAATCGGCACTCTGGAACGTCTCCAATCGGACAGGATCGACGCGATCTTTGTTCCAATCGAACAGGGCCAAGTGAGTTTTCGTACCCCCGATATCTCCGGCAACAATCATCCTGCCCTCATGAGTTCGTCCGCTGTTGATGTATCGGAAGCTCGGCTGCCGCAGCTCGGTCGAGGAACCAGATGAGGCGGCCCTCCTCTGGCTGGACCAACGATGCAGGGAGCTGTCGTTCCGCCTCGGTCTTCGGATCGAGGATGGCTCTTACGACTCCTGCTTTGCCAATTCCTGTAGCCAGAAACAGTATCACACTCGCCCGGTTGATCACACCTAGGGTCATGGTCAGTCTGTTAGGTGGATCTTTCGGAGATTGCGTTGCTGCAATCACTCGTTGGTGGTCTCGTAAGATTGGTGTTCCAGGAAACAGAGAGGCCGTATGCCCGTCTTCGCCTAGCCCTAAGAGGATGAGGTCAAGGGATGGCTGGCCCGGTGGTGAGGTCTTCGTTGCAAAACGCAACTTCTGTTCGTACTCAGAGGCCGCAGCCTGGGGATCACGGGATTCCCCTGCCATACGATAGACCTGTGAGGGCGTGATTCTCAGAGGGGTGAACAGGATCTTGTTGGCCAATGCGTAGTTGCTCCGAGGATCATCCGGAGGGACGCAGCGTTCATCGCTGAAAAAGAAGGTGGTCCTGGACCAATCGAAGCGCTTGGCGAAGGCGGGAGAGGTCAAGGCTCGGTAGAGGATTTCCGGCGTCGTGCCGCCGGAGAGGGCGATGAAGAATCGGCCGTTCGAGCGAACGGCCTCTTTGCCCACTTCCAGTACAAATTCAGCTGCTGCTTCAGCCCATGTTTGGCTGTCGCGGTGGATGCGAATGTCAGGCACGGCAGGCATCCTACTTCTTGCGGGCGCGCCCGCTCCTGGTGCGGCGCATGGGTGGACGCCGAGTCGGCGTGCGAGGCGTGAGGGATTTCGTCAGCGCCTGAATCGTCGCGATCGGGTTTTTGCCCAAGGGCAAGACGATGGCCTGTTTCTCATGAGCCTGGAGCGCCTGTATGTCGCCGGAGGCTTGGGCCTGCGCGAGCGTGCGAAAGGTGAACGGTTTTCCTGGAATGCTGAGATCGGGAATCATCTGATCGACGAACTGTAAGAATAGTCCGCTTCTCGGACCTCCTTTGTGGAGTTGGCCAGTCGAATGGAGATAGCGCGGACCATAGCCGGCTGTCGTGGTCACATGGTGATGAAAGACAAGCGCTCTTCGCAGCGAGCGAATGGCCTGTTCCATCTTGGAAGATGGTGTCGTATAGGCCAAGATGGCGACGTAGACGCCGGGGCGACCCTGTCGCTTGAGTTGTGCCGCGGCTTGTGCCGCGGTTGCGGTGGTCTGTTTCGGCAATCGGCCGGTGGACTGGATGGTTTCCAGTACGCGGGCGGTGTTGTCTTTGCTTTCCTGGACGTTCGGCTGATCGAACGGGTGAATCCCCAGGAGGTGGCCAGCCACGGCTGTGGCGATTTCCCATCGGAAAAATTCTCCTGCGAGATCGTAACAGTCGTGGAGCGTGAGTGTCAGAATTGGATGGCCCTGTCGCGCGAGCCCGGCGATCTGTCGGTCGAGCTGTCGATTCTGATCTCCCTTCAACCGAAGATAAACAAAGAGCCGGTCCGTGCCATAGGCGGTGGGTGAGACAATTGGTTCATTTGCCACGGGGATGAGGCCGGTTCCTTCCTTGCCCGTGCTTTCCGCGAGGAGCTGTTCCGCCCACAGACCAAATGTGGTGATCTGCGGTGATGCGATCAGGGTGATCTTGTTGCGTCCTGCTTCCGCCAGTGCGGCCATTGTTGCGCCAAGGTCGGCACCGGGGTTCTGCCCAAGAGGGGACTGGATTCGACAGGCCTGGGCCATGGCTGTGGCACGCGTGAGCAATCGTGCGACATCGATCCCCATCAGGGCGGCGGGGACCAATCCAAAATAGGAGAGGACTGAGTACCGTCCACCGATGTCGGGTGGGTTCGTAAAGATGCGCCAGAACCGATGCTCTGCCGCCAGTTTTTCTAACCCGGTGCCGGGATCGGTAATGGCGAGGAACTGTTCGCCGCCCTGTTGGCCCAGAGTTTGGTGAACGAGTTCCCAGAAGTGGGCAAAGAGGGACAGGACTTCGATGGTTCCGCCGGATTTGCTGGCGAGAATGAACAAGCTTCGAGCCGGGTCGATCGACTGCGTGACCTGCCGAACCCAGCCTGGAACGGTGGAATCGAGGACCCATAAGCGGGGGGACCCGTGGGACGACCCAAATGATGCGCGCAGCACTTCCGGTCCCAAGCTGCTGCCACCCATCCCGAGCAGGACCACGTCGCGGATGCCGCGCTTTTTGGCCGAAGTGGCGAAGGTCCGCAACTCCTCGGTCCGATCTTTCATGTACTCGATGATGGTCAGCCAGCCGAGGCGGTTGGCGATGTCGGTGGGATCTTGCTTCCAGAGTCGATGGTCGCGGGACCACAGTCGCTCGACCGCATGGGATGCGGAGAGCCGTGCACTTGCCGCAGCGACCAGGGATTGAAGGTCCGAGGGAAATGATCGATCAGTCTCAAGCGTCATGGCAAGCCTTTGTTCTATTGTAGATATCGGATGAGAGAAACACAAACAGGAGGTCTCACCTATGGCGTTATGGTTCGACGGATGAGAAAGGGCATATGTATCAGTTGTTGGCAAGCGTCTTAAAGCAGACTTGGAGCGTATGAAGCAGGACGGGATTTATGGCGGTA
>DASVEA010000107.1:0-4757 GCA_036380815.1 Nitrospiraceae bacterium | reverse complement strand
TCTGCGATCCAAGTCTTCGGACGATTGATCACGCCCTCGCCTAACGCTCACATCAGAATAAGACGTCGTCACTGCTCATCGTCCAGTTTGCCTGTCCGGCCTCAACACGGCAGTTTGTTCCGCAGCGAGTGCTGAGCCGGTAATAACGTAGCCGCAAATCACGCAAGAATATTAGGCCTCTGTATGGACAAGGCTATGCCGGCGGCAGTGTGGCCTGTCTGCAGGGAAGCGCGCAATCGATTTCCTTGCTGACCTGGCGAACGAGGATGCTTTGGACGTCACGGCATGATGCTATAGGGAGTCGGAGACGATCGATCTTCCGGAGCATTCCCTGTATCCTGATGATCCCAGGGTGAATGGGTTCACAAACCTGTTGTTCCACCGTCATTCCTCCATGGAAAAACAAAAAGCCCAAGACCACGTGTGGTGATCTCGGGCTCTGGGTGAAAAACCTCTGGCCGCAGTCTGTGTCAAGCGTCAGGGCGCGTTAGCTCATTCTTCTTTCCCGTGCTTTCCTGCCATTAGCGGCTGATTCAAGACCCACATCTCGTAGAGAGGGATTGTCATCATGATCAGAAAACCCACCGTCATAAGGGTATCGCCCGTCAGCATGGTTATGACGAATATGGGAGAAACGTAGCTGATGAGCCAGGGAGACAGCAGATCCAGCGTCACCCCACCAAATGAGATCCAGGTCGTGACGACTTTCAGCCTGCTGCCGGCGCTGGTGAGATAGAGCACATGTACGAGGATCATGAACACGACCGGCATCGTAAAGAGGTGGAAGTGAGTAATTTCTGCCAGCTCTCTGAACGACATCGGTTCGCCGAAGGTAGCATCCGATCCACGGTAGTGATTGGCGATTCCTTGTGGCGACAGCCCCGTCATGCTGTGGGCCCAGAAGAAAGAAAAGGTAAAGCCGGCCAGCATCAAGAGGAGAAAGAAGGTGTAGAGCAGCCGAATGTGTCGATCTGAGTCGCGGAGGCGGAAGCGAGTGTTGAAGTTGCGCATGGATGAGAATGTCAGTCTGCCCCTGTTAGTTCCCGAAGATGGAGCCGAAGATCCCTTGCTCAGATTTTTTTGCTGCCACAGTATCGCTGCCCATCCCAGCCGGTTTCAAATAGAATTCATCGACGAGGACGAGCACGCGTTTGACGCCGGCGCTGATCGAGCGAACCGACATCGTGGCGCCGGTGATGTTGATGATGTCTTTGTTAATACGGATGGGGTCGGACACCGTTTTACCCTCATACTGCGCGTTGAACCGTTTTCTTCTAACTTCGCTGCCTTTGGCCTCTCGAAACACCAACAACTCCACATCCTTACACGCACCTCTGTTATCGACCCCGACCATGTAGGTCATGTGCTTGTGTTTGCCGATGGTGTTGTGGACCATAGCGTAACCGTCGATCCTGTCGCCGGTTTCACCGATATACAATTCAAATGAATCTTCCGGGAATTTCCAGCCAATGCGCTGCTCGATCGCATCCTTCTTCTCCTGGCTCAGGCGTATAACATCTTTGCGGACTCGATCCGACCCGGCAAGCATAATCTTGACCGCGTCTTCTTCAGTCATGAAGACTTCCGCATGGTTTATCTCATCTTCGGTGAGATAGCGCTTGAGATCGCTATCCCAGATGCGCTCGGCGGCAGACACGTCAGTTGCCAATATGAGCCCAATCAATATCAGAAGAGAAGTGAATCTTACGTGAGTGAACATCCGTGCTCCTTTAATTTGCTGTCGAGGCGGTCTTGGACATCGTGCATCACTTCTTCTGAAGGATCGGTCGAGGCCCACCCAAAGCCCCGAGAGCCACCTCGGAACGTCCACCGTTGCCGCTCTTCGACAAAGCTGATCTTTGTCACGTCGTCGAGTCGTTTCACGGTGAGGGTTATACGGGACCGATCTATGCTGTTCACCACGTCACGTTGAAAGGCGCCAAAGGTCCGTCCTGGCATCGGGATTTCCAGCCAGCCGGTGACGATCAGGCCGGCATCTTTTTCCTTCTTGTTGATCGCGCGATCTTTCACTGCCTCAAGGGCGGCCTCCCAGGCGTGGTCATAGCTGCATACGGCAAATCGTTGCTGCATACCGCTCATGGAGGCGCAAGCCGTCAAAGCCACGGCCATGATAAGGAGGCTGATCCGAGTAATATGCATGAGAAAAACCCAAATCTTTGTCTGGTGCTCCCCACTAGCATGGTGGGGAGCACCAACGACGTCTAGAAGTACGTCGCGGCTTGAACCAAGAACCCGTCTCCATCCATCGGACTGTTTGAGTTGCCCATATCCCCGGTGGCATTCACCAGGCCTAAAGCATTTTTTTGTGTGTTGAACTGCCAGTCGAATTTGAACACAGTATCTTCAATCGGTCGAAAATTGAGGCCGAGAGTCAGCCGATCCAACTCTCGTCGATTCCCTGCTTCATTCGGCGGGTTCCGAGTGCGGTCGTCGGTGTCGGTATCCACCTGCTCCCAGCGCACGACCGCGGTGAAGGTTGAGGCATCCGTGAAGTGACTAGGCGCCCATTTCTTCAGGAACTCCGGCATGAAGTGATAGTTACCCTGAATGTAGTAACCTTGCATGCTGCCCGGGCCGATGGGGGTTGCGGGGGGACCAGTGACTCCGGTCGCGTTGTTATTGCTGATTCGAGCCCAGGCGGACTCTCCAATAAGTTCGAATGGGCCTCGCTGAAGAGTCCAGTCGAGTGCGAGTATGCTGATGCGCCCGGCATCGACCGTCGCAGTTTCCTGTTTGTATACATCATGATAACCGGATCCGGCGACTTCGATGCCCAGTATCGGGCTGAACGCAAGGCGGCCGACAACGGCCTTGCTATCGTCCTGGTCTCGGGAGACGCTGCCTCGCGCGCCTCTGGTTCCTTGATCGGTAATGGGGCCTGCGGTCTGGCTCATGCCGTTGACCGCGTAGAGTTCCCAGTCCAGCTTGGACTGAGAGGAAGGATAGAAGGTGCCGTAGCCGCCTGCGCCTGCTTGAAACCAGGTGCTGGGGATGACAATTCTGGACACCATCGGCCGATCGACCAAGTCGTTCAACGGCGAGTCGTGTAGTAAGTTGAACTTGCCGACAGGCATCAGAAGGATACCGGCACGAGCGTTGATGGCCTCGTCGAACAGGTAGTCTATTTGGGCAAACTCAACCGACATGCTGCCATCACCGCTTTGCGGAGCATTTGTTCCTCCGCGTTCGAACTCAATTTCCGCTGCGAACTTGACATGGTCGGTGATGTCCGCATAAATGAAGGGCACCAACCGTTGCTGTCCGAACGAGTGGCGGCTTGGATTGTCCAGATTCTGGCGAGCGAGGTTGTTGTACCCAACATCGACATAACCGCCGAGGATCGCCTTCGGGGCGCTCAAGAATGGCTTGGCGTACACCAGTTTTCCTGACCCGGTTGTACCAAATCCTAGGGGTATGTTTTCCTCTCCCTTTCGTTCGACACGAATATCGGTGATAGGACCTGTCGGAGTTGGGTACTGGACTCCGGCAGGAGGAGGCTCACCCTCCTTCCGTTCCATAGTACCTTTCCGCTGCTCCTGTTCCTGGAGCCGCTTATTAACTGCTTCATCGACCATTCGCTGAATGTCCTCCGGGGTCATGTTTTCCGCCCACACCGGCATGACCGGCAAGCTGGCAATGACAAGAGCCCCGAGGATTGACCGGATCTTCATCTGTCTCCTCCTTAGTGAGTAAGATGGATGTGGTCTGACTCGGGACTCGCTGGTCTCTGGTCTTCTCTGAACGGACAACATTAGGTCGCGTTCGGTAAACGGCTGTGATGTCTCCTTTCGTTGATAGGTTGATCATGATGCGGTCGTACCCCAACCTTCGATGGAAGAGAAGGGGATGACAACAATGCGTTTGCAGCGCTTGCACTTGAGCTCCAGCCCATGTCCACGCACCTTGGCGATCAGTTGACCGCACTCGCAGCGGGTCTCGCAACAATCTACTGTGTGGTTACTAGAAGACGTCTTGCCAATCATTCCGAGAGGTTCCCTATCTAAATGAAATTGAGAACGATTATTAATATTCCAATCAATGTTCGAAAGTCAAGACCTATCATGACGCTCAATTCACCGAGGAGGGTGTGCATTAGACCTGGTCCTGCCCTATAATTCGTCGCCTAGTTGGCTTAGGAAAGGGAGGGAAGAGGATCTCGTGCATTCCAAGCTGTCCAAAGAGTCTATTCGCATCCAGATATGGGTCCTCACCCTGATGTGTAGCGCCCTCGCTGGCTGTGCAGGGGTACCCGCTGGCCAGGAAGCGGCCGTTGTTACCAGGGCCCAAATGCAGATGGGCACGTTGGTCAAGATTACGGCGGTGGCGCGAAGCGAGTCAGTCGCGCAAGCTGCGGCGACCGCTGGGTTTGCTGAAATCCGCCGCCTGGAAGAGCTCCTGAGCACCTGGATTCCAACGAGTGAGCTTTCTCGCGTAAATACCTCTGCGGGGGTCATGCCGGTCCATGTGAGTCCAGAGACGCTGACGATCATCCAACGTGCGATTCAGGTTGCGGAGATGACCGAGGGCGGATTCAACATTGCCATTGGCCCGGTGGTGGAAGCCTGGAACGTAATTGAAGACCGACGAATACCGACAGAATCTGGGTTGGAGGCTCTCCGTCCCTTGGTCGATCTGATGTCGGTCCATGCCGATGTGCGGGAGCAGACGATCTATCTTGGGAAAGCAGGGATGCGAATCGATGTGGGGGGAATCGGCAAGGGCTACGCAGCTGATCA
>DASVEA010000106.1:0-3883 GCA_036380815.1 Nitrospiraceae bacterium | reverse complement strand
GAATCGATTCAGGCTGAAATCGGAGAGGTGCAGCCAGGAATCTTCCGGCGGCAAGATGTTCAGGAGCGGCATGGCCACGAGCAGAATGAAGCCAACAACCCAGAAGGCCAGGCCTCCGCCGCGATTCGTGTCCGTCGTTCCGTCACTCATCGTTTTCTCTGTTCTCCCCAAGGGTGCCGCGCGAGTCCATTCCACTGCGTGCGTCGAACGAGCACCGTATTATCGAGGGAGTTCCGCGAGCTCGGAAGGACTCGCGCCGCACCCATTCTCAATCGGCATCTCGTCCCTTCATCGCAAACAGTCCCGACGGCCGCCACTGCAAGAACAGAATCACCAGCACGAGGATGAAGACCTTGCCGTACACGGCGCCGAAGCTCGGCTCGATCAGCTTGTTCAGCCCTCCGATTCCCAGCGAGGCCACGATCGTGCCCGCCAGTTTCCCGACCCCGCCGGTGACCACCACCATGAAGGCGTCGACGATGTAGTTCTGGCCAAGGCCCGGGTCGACGTTCCCGACCATCGTGAGCGCCCAGCCCGCGATGCCCGCCAGCCCCGAACCGAACGCAAAGGTATAGGAGTCGACTTTTCGTGTTGGGATACCGAGACAGGCGCTCATATTACGATTTTGGGTCACCGCCCGCACGCGTAACCCGAGATTCGATTTAAAGAGGGTGTAATAGATGGCAAGAACGCAAACGATCGAAAGCGCGATGATGAAAATTCGATTATACGGCAGATAGACCCCGACCATCACTTGCGCGCCACCTCTGAGCGGCCCTGGTGCGATCACGGCGGTGAGATCGCCGAAGTAGACCCTTGCCGCCTGCATGAGGACCAAGCTCACTCCCCAGGTCGCCAACATAGTTTCGAGCGGACGCCCATAGAGAAACCGGATGACCGTCGCCTCCAGCACCCATCCAAAGACGGCGGCCATGAGGAAAGAAACCGGCAATGCCACGGGAAAATACCAGTCAAAAACATCGGAAGAAAACCAGGCAGCGAAACATTGCTGCGTGACAAACGTCGCGTAGGCGCCGACCATCATCAACTCGCCATGGGCCATGTTGATGACGCCCATTAAACCAAAGACGATCGCCAATCCCAACGACATGATCAGCAGAACTGAACTGAGGCTGACTCCGCGGAAGAACGTTTCAATGACGTTCGACCAGACGGCCCAGGTTTCAATGCGGTCGATCGCGGCGGCGGCGGCCTTCGCCACCATCTTCTGCGATTCGGTCGCCTCGGCGCCATCGCCGACCTCGACCATTTGCTTCATAAGCGGCACCGCGTTCTGACTGCCGAGTTCGCCGAGCTTATCCGCTGCTGCGGCTTTGATCGATGGATCGTCCGATGCGAGCTTGATCAGCGCCACAGACTCCTCCATCGTGTAGCGTACCCACTTGTTCGGCTCGTTCGTCCGGGCGGCATCCAGCCACGGAATCACCGAGGGATTACCGGAGGAGCCGAGATCCGCCGCAGCCGAGCGGCGAACGTCGGTGCTGGGGCTGGTGAGTTTCGCTCGATTCTTGAGGAGATCCATGAGCGGCTTGATGGCCTGCCGGATGCTACGGTCAGCGGTGGCACGGATATCCTCCAGCCGCGGAACCAGGCTGGCATCGCCCTGTTCGATCAACAGACGAATGGCTGCTTCGCGGACGGATTCGTCTTCGCTGGTCACCTGGGTGAGTGCTTGTTCTATAGAAGAAGTCGGAGGAGCGGAGACGGGCTCATCCGCTGCGATCGTCCAGTTGGGTCCAGAGAACAGGAACAGTCCCACGACGCCTAGTGCTGCAACGGTTCGACCAAGAGAAATGATCATGATGGTGAACTGCGCCTCCACAAGACACACGAATAACGTAGACATCTCGTCCCGTCAACCGAAATTCTCGTACGCGGTAGAGGGGACCACTTAGTGGCCCCCTCTACCGCAACGGACTATTTTTGATACGTCCCTTGATGACCGACCCAGTCGCAGCCCTTGTCTGGATTCGTAAATTCGCTCCAGGGTTCCGGCTTCACCAACCCCTTCGAACGGGAGACCACCTTGAACTGCCCATCCGCCAAGATCTCACCGATGAGCACCGGTCTATAGGTATGGTGATTGGCCGCATCCATCATGATCTCGCCGCCCGGCGCCAGGAACTTGCTGCCGTAGACCGCCTTTCGGACCTTGTCAACTTCAGTCGACCCGGCCTTCTCCATGGCTTGCTTCACGATATACACGCCGAAGTAGGCGGCCTCGATCGGATCGTCTGTGACCCGCTTGTCGCCATCCGGCAGGTTGTTCTTCTTGCAGTAGGCCTTGAAATTCGCCACGAACTGCTTGTTCTGCGGCGTATCGACGCTTTGATAATAATTCCACGCCGCCAGGTGACCGACCAGCGCGGACGTATCCATTCCCCGCAACTCGTCTTCCGCGACACTGAAGGCCATGATCGGGGCATCTTCGGCCCGCAAGCCTTGATTTGCAAACTCCTTGTAGAAAGGCACGTTGCTGTCGCCGTTGATCGTACTGATCACACAGGCTCCGCCGCCAGCCGCAAACTTCTTAATCTTCCCGCAGATGGTTTGGTAGTCCTGATGGTGGAACGGAGTGTATTCTTCCATGATGCGGTCCACCGGGACTTTCTTCGCCAGCAGCATCGCTCTCAGGATTTTGTTGGTCGTGCGGGGATACACGTAATCGGTACCGAGCAGATAGAACTTCGTGTATCCGCCTCCCTCCTTGCTCATGAGATAATCCACCGCCGGCACGGCCTGCTGGTTCGGTGCGGCGCCGGTGTAGAAGACATTGCGCGAACACTCTTCTCCCTCGTACTGCACGGGATAGAACAGTAAGCCGTTATTCTTCTCGAAGACCGGCAACACCGACTTGCGGCTGACCGAGGTCCAGCAGCCGAAGGTAACCGCCACCTTATCTTGCAGCAGGAGCTGCTTGGCCTTTTCGGCAAAGAGGTCCCAATTCGAGGCAGGATCGACGACCACCGTCTCGATCGGTCGCCCCATCACCCCGCCTTTGGCGTTGATTTCTTCTACTGCCATCAGCACGGTGTCCCGCAACGACACTTCGCTTATGGCCATGGTGCCGCTGAGGGAGTGCAAGACACCGAACTTGATTGGTTCTTTACCAGCTGCGTATGAGAGGGCCCAGTTGCCCAAGTTGCCAAGTAGAGCGGCAACCCCTATGCCGGCCGCTACTTTGCTTCCTTGAACCAGAAGCTCACGCCGCGAAGGACCAGCATCGCTCGGAGCAACACTGTCTGCTTCGACCGGGCTTGCCTCATTGGGTTTCTTCGTTTCCATGGTCGGACTCCTTTCACTAGCATAAGAAGTTATACAAGCTCTAGAAAAAGACGCCGTTGTCCTTCTCGTACATTCCGGCTGGCTCGATGGACGCCGTTGTCCTTCTCGTGCATTCTGGCCGACTCGATGGACGCCGTTGTCCACCCTTCAATCCGTTTGATCGGCACACTCTATAGCAGATGATCAGCCCCCCTGTCACGGCAGATCGTCCCTAAAAGAAAGATGGAAATTGTGCGGGAGCCAGAAAAAATCTCCCGGTTTTCCAGAAGGGTAGAAGTTCTAGTGAAAACCCACCTTGATGAGGACCCTCCCGTCTGCGGCCGTCCCCACGATGTGCAGTCGCTTCTTGATCATCCACCCCCATTGGTTGAGAGTGTCGGTCACTGAACAATGCCCGGCATCTATACACTGAGAGGAGCAATAAACACACTAGGCATCCCCCTAGGAACGTGAGGTAATCTCCCTGGGCCATCCAGCACCGATTATTCATAGGCGTTTCTGCTGCAATCGCCACTCAGTGGGCGAGGCACGGGGCCGGAGGCTAGGAACCTGTCCGAGATTGCCTTCGTGGCGAGGC
>DASVEA010000105.1:0-5145 GCA_036380815.1 Nitrospiraceae bacterium | reverse complement strand
ATGGCCAGAAGGAAGCCCGCGTCGCCGATGCGGTTCACCACAAAGGCTTTCGAGGCGGCCTTCGCAGCGGAGACCTTGTTATAGTAGTAGCCGATCAACAGATAAGAACAGAGCCCCGCGCCTTCCCAGCCAATGAAGAGGACCACATAGTTGTTCCCCATGACGAGCAGCAGCATGGAGACCATGAAGAGGTTCATGTAGGTGAAGAATCGCGTGAATCCGTCCTCCCCATGCATGTAGCCGACGGAATAGACGTGGATCAGGAACCCGACTCCCGTGACGACGAGCAGCATGATGCACGTGAGAGGATCGACGAGATAGGCTAGATTGATGGTGAGGTCGCCGCCGAAGATCCATTGATAGGCAATAACTTCATGAGGCGTGCCGGTTCGCAGAATGTCGGCAAAGACGCCGATCGTGCAGAGAAATGACAACCCCACCGATCCCCAGGCTAGCCGGTGCGCGACATCGTGGGAATATCGCCTGCCCACGAGCCCATTCAGGATTACGGCCAGCAGGGGGAACAGCGGAATGAGCTTTATGAGTAGATCGGTCACGTTACCACTTTAAGAGGTTCATCTCGTCCACGTTCGTGGAGATCTTTCCGCGGAATACGACGATGATGATGGCCAGCCCGATCGCCGCCTCCCCGGCAGCAATGGCGATGATGAAGAGGGCCACCAGTTGGCCCGCCATGGATTCCAGGTAATGGGAGAAGGCTACGAGGTTAATGTTCGCCGCGTTCAACATGATCTCGACAGACATCAGCACGATGATGAAGTTCCGTCTGATCAATACGCCGAGCAGGCCGGTGATAAAGAGCACGGCGCTGACGGCGACATATGCGCTTAGAGGAACCATAAATCCCAATGATTAATGTTGAACGCTCAATGTTAAATTACGGAGCATGAGTGGGTGGTTCAAGTCCGCAATTCAACATTCATCATTCAACACTCAACATTTATTCCCTACGTTCTCGGTTGACCGGTTTCGGCGTCTTTGCCAGCACGATCGCTCCGATGACGGCGCCCAACAGGAACACCCCGACGATTTCGAACTGCAATAGATACTCGCTGAACATTTTGATCCCGACCGCGTAGGTATCGCCGTGCTGAAGTACCGCCACGGTCGTTGCATCGCCCTTTGCGCCTCCGAAGGGTGAACGGACTAGGAGGGCCAACACGTACAATGATCCGATAGCTGCTGGAACCAGAAAGTACAGGTATGAGGAGTGGAAATACCGGTCGTCGGTCTTCAAGTTCAAGAGCATCAGTACGAAGAGGTACAAGACGAGGATCGCACCGGCGTAGACGATGACCTGCACGGCCCAGAGGAACTCGGCGTTGAGGAGGATGAAGAGTCCGGAGACATGGACCAACAGGGCCAGGAGCGCCAGGCCGCAATGCACCGGGTGCTTTAGCGCGACAGTCAAGACGCCCGCAGCAATACTGGCTAGAGCGAAATAGGCAAAAAAGACCAAAACCATCGATCGCCTTAGCCCAGATGCTTAGGTGGTGGTTGGGTCGGCTTCAGTACCGATTGCGGGAAGTAATACCGATATTCCCGGCTTTCCTCAACGTTCTTTTCCTGATTATGCGCGTACAAGTATTTTTTTGCATCGTCGAGATGGCGCTCGCCTATTTCGTACAGCCGTTTCTTGTCGAACAGCAAGGTGCGCTTATCATGGGTCGAGAACTCGTACATCTTCGTCATAGCCAGTGCGTTGACGGGACAAGCCTCGACACAGTAGCCGCAAAAGACGCATTTCGTAATGTCGATGTAAAACTCGCTGGCGAATCGCTGCAGCGGACGCTCCGCATCTTCCGAGCTGATGACCTTGATGCAACGGGATGGGCAGGCGGCTTCGCAGAGGTCACAGCCGACACAACGTTCCTGGTGATCGTCGTAGCGTAAGAGCGCGAGTGCCCCCCGGTGGGTGTCGGGAAGAGTTCGTTGTTCCCGTGGATACTGGAAAGTGATGGGCTTGTGGAACATGTGCTTGAACGTCACCTTCATTGCGTCCCAGATCTCATAGAATAATGCAGCCTGCAGGATTTGCTTTATCAGTGCGGTCACATGCATGTGCGCTTCCTGCTCCCTCTTACGCCTTTTCGATCGTCACGCGGGTCTGCTTGAACGAGGGAACTCCGGTCGTCGGATCAACCTGGACCAACATCAAGTCTTTCACTGGCGGCTCATTGAAATGCTCCGGGAAGAAACAGGTCTGAGGGGCGATGGATTGATCGGGCTGCACCGCCAATTGCATCGAGCCGCGGTCCGATGTGAGGCGCACCGTCGTCCCCTCGCCTACTGCGAGCCGTTCCATATCTTGTGGATTCATCCTGAGCCGCCCGGTATTGGGGGCGATCGTGATGAGCCCGGGGGCCTTGGTGGACATCTTACCGGAATGATACAGAACCTGTCCCATCAGTAATGCGAAGGGTCGCTGGTTCTTGGCGTCTGATGGAGCGGCGGCTCGATAGCGCGCCGCCACATCGGTGGTGTAGCCGTTTGAGAGATAGCGATCCACGGACGGCACAACCTTGCGAGGCTGTCCGAGGTTGTAGTACCCGGGCAGCAACTTCATGATCTCGGCTTGAATATCGTTCGAGGATTCGTATTCCCATTGACAGCCCAGCGCATTGGCCAGTGCCGTCATGATGTGCCAGTCCGGCAAACTTTCCCCGATTGGATCGATGGCCTCGCGGACGCGCAGGACTCGGCCTTCCAGATTTGTGAAGGTGCCATCCTTTTCCGCAGAGGTACAAGCCGGCAGCACCGCATGCGCCATCCGCGCCGTGTCGGTCAGGAACGGATCCTGGACTACGAGCAACTCCAGTCGATCCAACGCGGCACGGATTTCCATCGATGCGGGTAACGTGGCGAGCGGGTTTTCTCCGATGATATAGAGGGCACGGATCTGGCCGCTCCTGCAGCGCTTGAGAATCTCGATGAGATTCGCGCCGGTGCCGGCCGCTGGGAGCGTGACGTTCCAGGCCTTGGCAAAGCGGTCGCGAGCAGTCTGATCGTTGAACGAGGCTTGGCCAGGGAGGAATTCCGGCGCGGCGCCCATGTCAACGGCGCCCTGCTCGTTCGGCTCTTCTGTCACCGTATTCACTCCGCAACCGGGTTGGCCCAACTTACCTGTGATCCAGGCGAGGTCAATCAGTTTCAGGACATTCTGATACCCGTGGGGCCGGCGGACAATGCCTTCAGCGCAGAGGATGATGGATCGGGGCGCTTCGGCGAAGATCGCCGCGGTGTTTTTCAACGCCTCGACCGACATGCCGGTGTGCGCAGCCACCTTCTCCAACGATACGTGGGCCACGGCGGCCTTCAGGGCCTTGAAAGCTTGCGGGTGTTTCTTGGTGCAGTCTTCGTCGATCAAGTCCAGTTCCAGGGTAGCCTTTACGATTCCGTCGATTACGAGTCCTTCCGTTCCTGGTTTGATCAGGACGGGATGGGATGAGAGCTTGGCCATGTTCGTGACGGTGGAATCGATGACCACCACTTGCGCGTTATAGACGCGAATCGCTTCTTTGATGCGCACGGCCGTGAGGGGATTTGTCTCAGTGATGTTGGAGCCAATGAGTAGCACGGCTTTGGCTTTTGTCAGGTCTTCCCAGTCGTTCGGGCTCCGCCCAATCCCCAAGGCATGCCGGGAGGCATGGACGAAGTTGAGGTGGCCGTAGCGTGCGCTGCTGTCGAGATGGTTGGTTCCAAACCCGGCACGCATGAGTTTCTGGAAGAGATACAGCTCTTCGTTGGTGCAGCGGGCGGTGATCAGACCGGCAATCGCGTCGGGTCCCTGCTTGCGTCTGATTTCGGAGAACCGATCAACCACCTGGTGCATGGTTTCGAGCCAGGGGGTTTCGACGAGCTGATTGCCCTTGCGTAGGAGCGGTTGCTTCACACGTGCGGTGCTATCGATGTACTCGAACCCAAACCGCCCTCGCACACAGAGCCCGCCGTGTCCCTTGGCCGTTTCGGCCCGGTCGCCCCATTTATTCTTCCAGGACAAAGGTGAGGTCACGCGCACGACTTCAGCGTCCTTGGTCTCAAGGTACATCTGGCAACCGTCCCCGCAGTAGTTACACGTCGTCGTGGTTTTCTTCATTTGCCACGGCTTGTACAAATATTTAGAGAACTTGTTCGTGATAGCGCCGACCGGGCAGACGGCGAGGCAGTCCCCGCAGAACTCGCAGGACAGTGCGAGATCTCCCTTCGGCACCACTTGGTTGAATCCGCCCTTCTTCATGAACTGGAGCGCGTCGATCATCAACACGTCTTTACATACGTTGATGCATTCCGCGCAGGCAATGCAGCGGTTCATATTAAAGTCGAGCACCGGGCTGCGCGTATCTTCAGGAATAAATTTCTGTTTCGCGTTGGCCAGGTTCGTGACCCCGTGACGGAAGGCCGTGTCTTGCAGTTCGCAATGGCCGTCGGCGTCGCAGACCGGGCAGTCGAGCGGATGGACCGAGAGATGTTTTTCCACTGCTTTCTTCCGGGCTTGGAAGAGATCGTCCCCCTCGGTTCTGATGATCATGCCGGCCGTCGCTTTGGCGGTGCAGGAACGGACGGGCGCTTTCTTGCCTTCCTGCATGACCAAACACATGCCGCAGGAGCCGAAGGGATCGAAGGTATAGTGGTAGCACATGGCCGGGATGATCTTGCCCGTGCTCGAGATCACGTCGTAGAGCGAAACCCCGCCCTTTGCCGTTACGGATTTCCCATCGATCGACAGTTCGATCGCGACTGCTTCCACGTCAGGGCTGGTTGCTGGTTTCAAACCCATATTGCCTCAAGATTCCCTTCTCATCGGTCGCACTCCCCCATCACAATGTCGTAGGTCCCGAAGATCGTGACCGCATCGGAGATCATGTAGCCCCTGGACATATGGTCGAATGCGCCCATGTGAATAAACGAGGGAGCGCGAATTTTTAAGCGGTAGGGTTTCCCGCCGCCCGTGCTGACGATGTAGAATCCCAACTCCCCCTTGTGCGCTTCGGTCCCGCAATAGATCTCTCCCGGAGGGGCGTCGAAGCCCTGCGAGAAGAGCTTAAATTGCTGGATCATGGATTCCAGATTCGTAAAGACTCGTTGCTTCGGCGGCAACGTGACGCTGGGTACATCGGCCATAAT
>DASVEA010000104.1:0-2855 GCA_036380815.1 Nitrospiraceae bacterium | reverse complement strand
CTGCGCTCGTGGACATTACCGGCCGAGGTCGCTCCCTGAGGGCGCGGACGCTCGCGGCACACACACTGGCCTATCCACGCTCGTTACAGCAGCGCATTCTCTCCGCGTCAGTTTCGGGGACAGTCGCGGATGTCTGTCACCACAATGCGCTGCTTGGTGAGTGGTTTGCGAACGCGGCGCTGCACGTGATTCGGCAGGCGAAACTCCAGCCGAGCGATGTGGCGTTGATCGGTTCTCATGGCCAAACCCTGCACCATCTTCCGCATGGTATCCATGCGCCGGGAGTCGGCGCCATTCGTTCCACCCTCCAGATTGCCGAGCCGGCCGTCATTGCCGAACGAACGGGGATTACCACCGTGGCCAATTTCCGTTCCCGTGACATTGCCGCCGGAGGCCAAGGGGCTCCGCTGACACCGGCAGCACATGCGCTGCTTTTGAAGCATGCACGTCGTGCACGGTTGGTGGTAAATCTCGGGGGCATCAGCAACGTGACGTATGTCCCGAAAGGAGGACACCTCAGCGGGGTGCAGGCATTCGATACTGGGCCGGCCAATATGGTGCTGGATAGTCTTATGGTGCGTGTAACCGACGGACGGCTGTTGATGGATCGTGATGGAAAGCTGGCCATGAAAGGGCACGTTGATTCACGACTGTTGGGCAAGTTGCTCGCGCATCCCTTTCTGTCCAAGAGGCCGCCCAAATCGACCGGGCGGGAAGCATTCGGTCCTGATCTCATCGAGGAACTGATCGCGATTCAGCAGCAACGCAGCCTCTCGATCGAGGATCTGTTGGCGACCTGCAGTATGTGGACGGCCAAGGCGGTGGGAACCTCGCGACGGTGGATCAGCGGTGAGATCGATGAAGTGGTGGTGGGCGGCGGTGGCGTCCGTAACCGTGCGATCATGAGTCATCTCGCGTCGGTCTTCGCCCCGGTTCCGGTCACCACATTTGAGGCCCTGGGGTGGGACAGTAAGGTGTTTGAGGCGGTGGCCTTTGCCCTCTTGGCCTATCAAACCGTGACTGGAAAGTGGGGAAACATCCCGTCTGTGACGGGCGCGAACCATCCTGTACTCCTTGGCACGATTGTCCCGAGCGGGCCTCGCTGGCGTGAATCCCTTCCCGGGCGATAGCTGCACGATGGAGAACGTATTCATTGTCTTTGCCATCGCGTTCCTGGCGTTCCTGGTTTGGCGGTTGTGGGTCTCGTCAACCATTGTGCCAGTCGGGAAAGAGCCCTTTGTCCTTCCTCCTGGCGTCACGCTGCGTCCGCAGCTTCTGCTGACCGACACTGATCTCTTGCTCTACAATCTCATACGGTTGGCCGTAGAAGACCATTATCTTGTCTTCGCGAGGGTTCCGCTCTGGTCTGTTGTCAGCGTCGAGGCGGAAGGAAAGGTTCGATCGCAAGTGTTGAGACAGATCGCGCTGAAGCAACTCGACTTTGTGTTGGTCCACCCAGGGACGAAGGCCGCGGAGCAGGTTGTGTTGCTTGAGGAAGGTTCCCCCTCTCAACCACACGAGGTCACTCGGAGACAGGAAATCCAGTCTGTCCTACAGGCGGCCGGCATCACGTTGACCACCTTGAGGCCCCACACGTCCTATACGGTGCCTCAATTGGCTCAGTTGTTTGGCGTTGGCGATGACGAGTGACTGCCACTGCATATTGCCGACACATCCTCTGCCTGCCTTGATGTGGAACTACTCGGGAGGACTATTGCCGGTCAGTTGAGAGGTCGGTTCCTCATCGCGCATCGCCGCCGCGTCGAGGGCTTTCCGTGCCAACTCTGCTTCAGCGCTTTCAGGATATTCATCGACCACTCGCTCGTACATCATATGTGCTTTCTCGTGATCCTTCATCCTGGTGTAGGTTTGACCGATCTTCAAGGTAGAGGCCGCAACCTTCGGACTGAGTGGGTAGTAGGACACAACATTGTAGAAGGATTTCAAGGCTTCCTTGTAGCGCCCTAATCGGTACTGACATTCTCCCACCCAGTATTGCGCGTTCGCTGCCAGCGAGGATTGCCCGTGGAGTTCGAGAAAGAATCGAAAACCAGCCAGCGCGGCCACGTAATCCCTATGCTTGAACTCCTCCATCACTCGATCGTAGAGGTGTCGAGACGAATCCTGCATGTTGGAGGGGGCGGCGACGGCGAGATTGAGAGAAAACAGCACCGCAATCATTCCTGGGAGCACGATCATCGGCAGCTTCATCGTAATGCCTCCGTACTGCTCGGCGAGGTCTCGGTACCCTTCCTCTCGTGATATCGCAATCGCCGTGCCACCATGCAACTATCCGGTGCGGCTAAAACCAACGAAAATCCACGAGCTTGGCCCCATTCGATGCTAGGAAATGCCGAGTGATGGCCCTCGCCTGAGCGACAGATTTGTACGATCTGTGCGGGAGTCTCCACCTTGACAGAATGGAGCCTACCACTCAGCAAAATGGCTTCAGTAAACGGTTTGTGGAGAACTTGACTTGCATGCTGGTGGCAGAAATAATGCCGCTCGGTCTGTCTGGTTCATCTGGTTTCTCTGGTCTATCTGGTTTGTTTCGTTTATTTCGTCGGTCTGGTTCAACTCATTAAACAAGACAAACCAAACAAACCACATGAACAAGAAAGGAGCGGTGAAGGAAGGTGGACATGATGACTGATCCTCCGCCGAATCCACTCGGCGGAAAGACCTTAATCGTCGACGCGAATGACAGCGACTCATACCCGCGACCCAGTGCGGCACTACTCGATGCAGGAGAGCATGATCAGGTCTTTGTTCGTCCCGGGATCTATGAGGACAAAGTCTTTATCACGGGACGGCCGATTCATTTGGTGGGGGCCGGTCGAGACGAGGTGCAGATC
>DASVEA010000103.1:0-3980 GCA_036380815.1 Nitrospiraceae bacterium | reverse complement strand
ATCACATCGCCCTTCTCAGGAAAGATTAAGGTCAAGGTTCAGGTTGAGGTTAAGGGCTTTACTCAACCTTAGCCTCAACCTCAACCTCAACCTTCCCCTCCTGCCCCCTCACCTCTTCCATGGCTAAAAGAATTCGGCCTGGTTGAGCCAGGTCCTGTTCAAGTCGACGGCCATTCAGCGCCAGCACCTTTCGGCCGATGTGAGGGAACGCCTGATCTACGGCAAAGTCCTGGAACGAGGTCTGTTGCGGCAAAATCTCTTCGAGCAGCAAGCGTAAGCCGGAAATGTTCCATGCCCCGTTGCAGAGGTGGTACAGGAGCTGCTGCTCGACCTCACGCGGCGTCACATGGAACGTCCGATAGAAGCACTGGTTAGCTGAGACAACGCGGAGCTGGTCGTCCAGCACGAGCAGGGGTTCGCGCACCGTCTCCACGATGCTGGCGGCAAAGGCGCGCGCGGCTTGGACGACCTGATCAGCCTGCTTGAGCTTGGTGATGTCATGAAACGTCAGCACGAGTCCGTCGATGGTGTTCATGGCGGTCCGATAGGGAAGGATCCGCATGACAAACCAGCGCCCGTCGGTGGTCTGGACTTCCCGCTCCTTGACGACAAGTGTCTGAAGCACGTCCTGCGCATCCTCCAACAATTGCTCAGAGGTCAGCTTCGACGCGATGTCGGACAGGGGGCGTCCGATATCGCCTGGGATCAGGTGGCTCACCCGCTTCGCCTCTGAGGTGAACCGTTTGATGTGCAGATGGTTGTCCAGGAAGATGGTGGCGACTTCCGTACTGTTCATGAGATTCTGCAAATCGTCGTTCGCATCCGATAACGCATCGAGCTTGCCTTGAAGCTCGGAATTGACGGTCACCAGTTCTTCATTGAGGGACTGCATCTCTTCCTTCGCAGTCTCCAATTCCTCGTTGGTGCTTTGCAGCTCTTCGTTGGTGGATTGCAGTTCTTCATTGGTAGACTTCAGCTCTTCATTGGAGGTTTGCAATTCCTCGATCGTTCGTTGCAACCGCTGTTTCGTGAACTCGAGGTCCTGCATGAGCCTGGACTCACCTTTCTTCAGCGGGGCCGCGGCACGGGCCGGCGCCACCTTCCGTACGGCAGTCTTGTCCTCCCGCACGGTTTCAAACGTGACGAGGAGCAAACCCTGGAGGGCCTCCGGCTCAGCCAGTTTCTTGACAGCCAGGTTGACCAGGATAACGTGGCCATCAGCCTTCACCGGGATGTCGTGGCGCACCACATCGTCCCCCTTGCCAGCCGCCTGATGGAGCGCGGTCGCGAGATCGTGTTGCAATCCTTCCCGCGCCATATCGATAAGATGGTGTGTGGGCGGACCGGGCGCCGGTTCGAGATAGGCGCCGGTGCGCCCGTGGATGTAGACGACCTCTCCCCGAGCGTTGGCGACGACCGCCGCAGGCGCGTAGCGCGATACCAAGAGCTGCTGGATAAGCGTGGAAATAGAGATAGGGCGCGGAGGGGAGAGAGGAATCTCGGCCTCCGCGTTCGGCCCGGTTGTCGCCTGCATGAATCCGCTCGGAAACCGTTCCAGATGAGGAAGCACGCTGGGCTCCGAGGTCCGTCTGAACAGTTTCCATTTTCGGTCGATGACGGTAAAGACCTGTTCACGCTCCCCGATCGTTTCGGAAGAACCAAGAAGCAGGATGCCGTTCGGCTTCAAGGCGTACTGGAACAGCGGCAGGAGTTTGTGTTGAGCCTTCGTGTCCAGATAGATCAGGAGATTGCGGCAGGACAGAAGGTCCAGCTTCGTAAACGGTGCATCGGTCAGGACGTTATGCCTGGCAAACACCACCAGATCACGAATGTCCTTATTGATCCGATAATTGCTGTCTTCCTTGGTAAAGAACCGCTGCAGGCGTGCCGGCGTAAGGTCCCCGGCGATGCCGACCGGATAGAGGCCGGCGCGCGCCGTTTCGATGGCCCGACTGTCCAGGTCCGATGCAAAAATCTGGAGGGTGAGCCGGAGCTTCTTCTGTGTCAGATACTCCTGCAATACGATCGCGAGCGAATAGGCTTCCTCTCCTGTAGAACAGCCGGGGACCCACACACGCAGGGCCGCGCCCCCGGGTTTGCCCGCCACGAGAGACGGCAACCCCTTGCGAGCAAGGACTTCGAAGGCCTGCGGATCGCGAAAGAAACTGGTCACCCCGATAAGCAGTTCCTGGAACAACGCATCGAGTTCATGCGGATTCGCAAGCAAAAACCGGTGGTACTGTCTCAGGTTCTGGATCTGGTGCACATTCATGCGGCGTTCGATGCGCCGGAGAATCGTGTTTCCTTTATACGCTGCAAAATCGTTTCCTGTCCGATCGCGCAAGAGGATGAAGATTTTTTGGAGCGTTTGCGACGCATCGTGTTCAGGAAGAGGCAGCACCGGCCTCGTGAGGTTCTTCGCGTATGCGAATAACGGCTCCGCCATCTGGTTCGCGGGGAGGATCACATCAACCACTCCAGCGGAAATGGCGCTGCGCGGCATGCCCTGATACTTAGCTGACTGCGGTTCCTGCGCGATCGTCATGCCGGACTCGGCCTTGATCGCTCTCAACCCCAGGGTGCCGTCGGTCCCGGTCCCGGACAGGATAACGCCGATGGCTCTCTGCTTTCGATCGTCCGCCAGAGAACGGAGGAAATAATCGATGGGCAGCGGCACTCGCACCTGCGAGGCCGGCTCCATGAGGTGCAGGGTGCCGTGAAGGATCGCCATATTGGTCCCGCCAGGCGCCAGGTAGACGAGATTGGGCTCCAACTCCATCCCGTCCGTGGCCATCAGCACCGACATCGCCGTGCACCGACCGAGCAGGCTCGGCAAAAGACTGACATGGCCCGCATGCTGATGCGACACCACCACGAACGCCATCCCGCTGCTGGGAGGCATGTGGCGGAAGAACTCTTCCATGGCTTCCAGCCCTCCGGCGGAGGCGCCGATCCCGACGATAAGAAAACCCGGCGATGGAGCGGACGCGACGTTCACAGGCTGCCGCGTGAGACGTTTGTTCTTGGCGCCGCGCGTGGCAGTCGCTCTTTTCCCAGTCTTTCGTGCGACGGTCACAGAATCTTCTCCTCGACATCACAGAGACCGCGGTATCGAGCATTCGTCGCCCGCGGCTGAAGGGCTGCTCGGGAGCCAGAGTCTAAGCCTTTTCCCCATACCAGACAAGCAGGGAGAGCACCGCCCGGGCAGCCCGCTAGTAATATCCCCCTCCAGGACTAGGGGTAATCCTAGTTTATCTAAACAGATTCTTCCCGTACAAGGTAAGCGGCATCGGACACATTCCTTGGGAGGGCCCTATGCTGCAGACAGACACTCTTGAATCGGCCATCCGCCAGGAACTCGCTCGGATCGGCACCTGCACACTCAAAGAACTCAACGAGAGGCTACCCTACTATTCATGGAACCATGTGTTTGCCGCGGTGGACCGGCTCAACCGAGAAGGCACCGTCACCCTCCAGCGTCCGGATTCGTCAGACTACACCCTCTCGCTCGCACCGCGTCGATCCGCCGAGGCACGCCACGTGACGCCGGTCTGAATTCCGAGCGAGCACATCAACACGCGCGCGTCCATTTGTCACACCTGGTTGCTCTGGTTCGTCTCGTATTCCAGCCAATACATCTCCGGTTTTCCCGGGCCTGTGGCCTCGCATCCGGCCGCACCTCCTTCGCCTCGTCACGAAAGCGATGTCGAAGAGGCTCCTAGTAAGTTATTCCTGGGGAACTGGTAGGTTCCCGAGTTCCCCAAACGGCTGCGCGTCCATATACTCATAATGCGTATCCCTCATCAGGCTCAGCACATCATCGCGCTACTGTGCCCGGTCTGGTGGGTTAATTGAAAATGAAAGAGGCGGCCCATGGCTTTTGGAAATCTGTCTGTTCAGACAACTCGTGAGGCGCCTTCCGCTCCGGTGAGAGAGACGGCCATCGCACCGAAAATGCTCCCCGTCTGTTGTGTCTGCGG
>DASVEA010000102.1:0-6233 GCA_036380815.1 Nitrospiraceae bacterium | reverse complement strand
GCATCCATACGAGTATGTCCTGTATTACGATGTCTAGCAGGTAAGGCTCTCGACATAAGTAACTAAGACAACAGCGTCCCTCTCCCGCGACTGGGAGGCGGGCGCTGTTTTAGTTCGTGCCTGTGCAGCACCGGAACAGATTTCCGAGTTCAAGGTCAAGGCAAGTCAAATCCCGTGGTTCTGTACATCGGCCGGCGACAAAACGCCAAAACGAGAAATCGATCGAGCAGAATCCTGCAAAAATAATTTGAAGGGAGAATGAAATATGAAAGTTAAAGCTGCGAGAAGAGGCAAAGGGTGGCTGGATAGAAAACTGACGAGTCCGAAGTTCCGCAAAGGTTTTGCCGAAGTATCACAAGTGTTGGCAGTCGGCGAGCACAGAGACCGGAACTGATGCCTCCCCTCCGCCAAATCTAATGGTTCTTCCAAACTCGTTTGTTTCACCTTCCCGGGGAATGACACCCGTGTTGGTCCCACTGCGGCCGTCGAACGAGGCCTGTTACTTTTCTAAACCTATCTTTAGGGGGAGCGGCCAAGGCTGCCCTCGACTGCGCGCATCGGACGAGCACAGTTTCATCGTGCGCGTTCTGCGAGCAAGGAGGGCACCTGGCCACTCCCTCTTCATCCTTCTGAGGCCGCGCGTTGCGCGAGCACAGGAGATCAACAGGCCACTCTCCCGTTCCCTCTCATAACGCCCCGAATGTCCGTTCAAAGTAGGTCTTGGTGAGTGTCATATGCTGCTGGATGTCTGCCTCCAACTCGCGCGCGCCGGCCCTCCAGTCGTCTCTCGTGTAACCGACGCGGCGGGCAAGACTCACGAACTCCTCCGAATCGGAAGGAGGGAGCACAAGATCCTTGGTGTTTCCTCGGACCATGCGCAATCCGTCGACCAACATCCGGATGAAGACGTAGGCTTTCCGGAGGCCTGCTCCATCAGCGCGTGCAACCAACCCCGCATTGACCAACGCGGCGAGTGCCTGGAGAGTATTCGGCGTGTGCAGGCTCGGGTGGTCGTGTCCATGCATCACTTGCAGGTATTGGACGGCATATTCGATATCGATGAGTCCTCCCGCGCTATATTTCAGGTTGACCTGCCCAGACTGGACCAGTTGTTTGAGCTGTTGTCTTCGTAAATCCAGCGCTGTAGGGAGATCCCAGGGGGCGCCGCTATAGACAAACGAGTCTCGGTGTGCTTCCACTTGATGCCCCAGGGCGGAGTCGCCGGCGATATGCCGCAACTTGATGAGGGCTTGCCGCTCGAATGGCGCGGCAATTCGCTCATGACCATCAGCGGGAGCACAAATACTTCGTTTGATGAGGGCTTGCCGCTCGGATGATGCGGGAAGTCCGGTCAGACTGTAGTAGCGACAGACCTCCTGGAATGCATTGGCCAGCGCGCCCTTGCCTCCATGCGGTCGAAGCCGGACATCGAGGCGAAAGATGCCTTCTTGCTTGGCTTCAATCCACCCCAGGAGTTCCTGTGCCAGCCGTTCGAAGTATTCGCTGTTTTCAATTCCATTCTTCCCGCTTGTTCTGCCCGACCCACCGTAGACGAACAGTACTTCGATATCCGAGGCGTAGCCGAGCTCTCGCCCTCCGAATTTTCCCAGGCCCAGGACGGCATAGGGGCAGGGCTTCTTGTTGGCGAGCTGCGGGCGTCCATACGATCTCTCCAGCTTGGCGCTGCAATCTGCGATGCTCCGTTCCATGATGACTTCCGCCAGTTCGGTGAGCGCCAGCGAAAAGTCAGGAAAATTGCTTGAGGGCTCGACGATGTGCTTGATGTCGATTCTGAACATCTCATGGTCTTTAAACCGGTTCAAGGCGTCCTTTCGCGCTTCGTCTGTTTTGGCTCGCATGACCAGACGTCCAAGTTCTTTTCGAAGGGTTGCCTGCGGCTTGATCAGGGGGGCGTCACGGTATTCCGTGAGCAGCGGAAGGAGGTTATCGTGCTGACGTCTGAGAAAATCCTCCCACAAGAAGTCGCTGGCGCCGAGCAGTCGTGCGAGTAACGGAAAGGTTTTTTTATCGCTGACGAAGTCGAGCGCGTGGTTCTTGCCCTTCTTGCACTGGTCTTTCACGATGAGATCCAGGAACTGGTCGAATGATGCCAGTGCCTTAGCCGGGTCGGAAGCCCACGTCAAGGCATGCGTGAATTGTTTGATGAGCACGGCGGTCAGTCGCAGTTGCTGCTGATCGTCAGAGTCGAGCAGTTTCTTCCCATCGCGATTCCTGACAAAGAAACGATCGCGCAGCTTGGTGCCGTCGCATTCGATCTGGGCCTTGGTAATGTAGATGTTGCGCATGGCCAGGGCGTTCGCAAGCGCATAGAGGAAGGCCGGAGTATCATCCGATTGGATGTCCATGATCGTATCTGTCGGCGATTGGTGATTGTCGAAGGTGATCTGCACCGTGTCGAGCAGGCCGGTGAAGGCGCTTCGCTGCTTGTCCAATCGTTCGACGAGCCGACGGTTGACATATTGCCGCGCCGCTTCGAACCGGCCAGCATCCAGCAGGTGAACGATCTCGCTGATCGTCTGTCGGAGCGCATTGTGTTGCGGCGTGGGAAGTCCTGTGCGGTCTATGGGGTGTACGAGGAAGACATCGACAATTTTCTTGCGGCTGAGGCCCGGCCGGCCCTTAGGTCTGCCGACCGTTGAGAGAGCTTCCCGGCGCGGCGAGGGACCGGGCGTAGCCCCCATAAAGGTATAGATCCGTCCTTCTTCGATATTGAGCCCGAAGGCCGAGAGCACACCACAGATGGCGGCGAATTCCGAGAAGTAATCGTAGGCGACGATGCTGATTTCTGATCGCCCCGCGTGTTTATCGAGTACGGATATTTCGCAGGGGTGTTCCGGCGTGAGCCGGCTGGCGAGCTGAATATGGTGCGCGATGGTGTCAGGTTGGAACCGCTGGAAGTACTCGGGGTCCATCCGAGACACGAAGTCCTGGAGTACCTCATCATCGACATCAGGACAGAGAGAAGCCAAGGTCTTGATGATCGACTCGCGTGATCCAAGCCCATCCGTCATGGCTGGGAGTATAGCCGAAGAGGGTTTCATTGTGCGAGGGTCAATGTATGAGTATAATGCCCACCTATGTCCAATCATCCCAAGCAGCCAGCACCGCGCTATTGTGGTGTTCCTATGTTCGAGAGTGCTGCTCAGCCGGATCCGACCCCGATCCTATTAGCGCTCGGGCTGGAACCGGCCAAACTTGAAGCGACTCTTCAATCCTACGGACTCCATCGCATTCAGGATGCCGATGCGAATCTGCAGTCGATGGCGGGCGATCCACACCAGCGACGCCAGTTGGCAGACATCCTGCCCGCGTTGCTCGAGGCCATTGGGCGGACCGCCGATCCGGATCAGGCTTTGAACCATTGGGAACGTTGGCTTGCGAGCGGGGTCAGTCGGTCGGCTGTGTTGGAATACCTGCGCAGCGCTCCACGCATGTTGGATCTGGTGTGCGCGATTTTCGGGAACAGTGACGCACTCGCCTTCACCCTCGTCCGCGATCCTCTGCTGCTGTACTGGCTGGCCCAACAGAATGTTTTGTCCACCGCGCCGACCAGGGCTGGGATGGAACGTACGATTCGGCAAAGTCTGGAGGGTGTCACTGCTACTGAACCCAGGTTGGACGTGCTCAGACGATTCCGTCGTCGAGAGATGTTGCGCATCGGCGTGCGCGATCTTGTACGCTTAGCAGATGTGGTGGAAACCACCGCCTCCCTTTCGGATCTGGCCTCGGTCCTCATTGACGCCGCCTACCGCATTGTGGATTCCGATCTACGGGCCCGGCACGGCATTCCCATGCACCAGAATCGGCAGGGGCGGTGGGTGAAGACCGGCTTCACTGTCATTGCGATGGGAAAGCTGGGCGGACATGAGCTCAATTACAGCTCAGACGTAGACGTGCTCTATGTTTGTGAATCCCATGAAGGGGAAACCCGACCGGCTGAGTCCGGACGCACGAAGGCGAAGGGCCCTGCGCGGCGCGGGCTGTCCAATGAGGAATACTTTGAAATTCTCGCGCAGGAGCTCACGAAGGCACTGACCGCACAGACCCATGAAGGATACGTCTATCGCGTAGATCTCCGCTTGCGGGCAGAAGGTTCGGTGGGGCAGCTCACTCGATCGCTCGACCAATATGCCAAGTACTATCGGACGAGAGGACAAGTGTGGGAACGGTTGGCCTTGCTGAAAGCCTGGCCCATCGTCGGGTCGCAGGAGGTCGGGAGATCGTTCATCAAGATGGTGCGGCCCTTTGTGCTGGCACCCTCACTGAAATGTCTCGATGTCGAACGGGGGCTCGAGATCGTGGAGGAGGTCCGATCGGTCAAGGAGCGGATTGACGCGAAGATGGCGGAGCGCGGGCATGAGCAGCGCAATGTAAAACTCGGTGTCGGCGGGATCAGGGAAATCGAATTTCTCGTCCAAACGATCCAGGTGCTGGGCGGCCGGCGGTTGCCAGGGATTCTCGGCCGGGGGACCCTCGGTTCGTTGGTGCGGCTTGAGAAGGCCGGTATCCTGTCAAGAAAGCAACAGGTCGATCTGACCAGTGCCTATAAGTTTCTCCGAGACGTGGAGCACAAACTCCAGATGGTGCATGATCTGCAGACGCATGCTCTTCCAGATCAGCAGAAGGAATTAGAACGCTGCGCAATCCGCATGGGCTATGACAGCGCCGATCGAACGATCGCGCTCAAAGAATTTCAAGCCGACCTCACCGCCCATACCACCCTCGTGCATGACATCTTTCGGTCGTTCTTCGAAACTCCGAAATCTTCGGCGATGCTCAAAAAGATATTCCAGCTGATAGGGCGAGCGACGGGTAAATAGCCTTACGTATTCCAAGCTGAGCGATTCGTTCATTTCCCATTGCGACTGTCGCTTGAATAGGTTCTTGGTCCTACAAGGATGGGGAAAACTATTCCGCATATCGCAGATCACGGTCGCTGGCTAGCGAGAGGTAGGTTTCTCCCCATTGATGTGGACTTTCGAGATTCCAAGCTTCCTCGATGTTGATCGGCTTAAAACGTAGACCGTGAATGCCTCCATAAACTAGGTGAGTCAGTCCTGCTCCCGAGTCTTCGACAAGCTGGGCATAGGCCGGGCACACAGGCGTCCGGTCGTCGTCACTCCAGCCAGTGATCCAGTACCACTCCCCGGTGGGGTTTCGGTCGTAGAGTTTAACCTGCTTGATCAATCGAGCAGGGCCGATCTCCTTGAAGCGCCCGAAGAAACTGGTTTCGCAATTGTCGCTACTCTCGACTTCCACGATCATGGGATGTTCCGTTGGTTCATTCCGGTCGGCTCTAACCTTAGCTCTTAGCGCAATTCGGGCCTATGAAACGCGAAGGGCTCAGCGGGTCACCCCGCTGAGCCCTTCATTGCTGAAAGCTGATTGCTTTTCAGCGTCTGCTCTTAGTACATGCCTTCCATGCCGTGGTTGTGTCCACCTCCGCCACCGGCCGGCTCTTTCTTCTCTTCCGGCAGTTCAGTGATCATCACCTCGGTCGTGAGCATCAATCCCGCCACGCTCGCCGCGTTCTGCAACGCGCAACGCGACACCTTGGTGGGGTCGATGATACCGGCCTTAATCATGTCCACATATTCCTCGGTCGCAGCGTTGTAGCCGCCGCTGGAGTTCTTGTCATTGCGCACTTTCTCGACGATGACGGAGCCTTCCATCCCGGCGTTTGCCGCAATTTGACGAATCGGCTCTTCGAGCGCGCGGCGGATGATGCTGACACCCACCTGCTGTTCCGCCACCAGCTTGAGCGAATCCAACGCGCCGATGCAACGGAGATAGGCCGTTCCGCCGCCAGGGACGATCCCTTCTTCGACGGCTGCCTTGGTGGCGTGCAACGCGTCTTCGACGCGCGCCTTCTTTTCCTTCATTTCAGTTTCGGTCGCAGCACCGACGTTGATGACGGCCACACCGCCCACGAGCTTCGCGAGCCGCTCTTGGAGCTTCTCCCGGTCGTAGTCGGAGGTGGTCTCGTCGATCTGTGCCTTGATCTGCTTGACGCGGCCTTCGATCTTCTTCGGATCGCCATAGCCTTCCACGATCGTGGTGTTGTCCTTGTCGACCGTGATGCGCTTGGCGCGGCCGAGGTCCGTGAGCTTCACGTTTTCCAGCTTGATGCCGATATCTTCCGAGATCACTTGGCCGCCTGTGAGGATCGAGATATCCTCCAGCATGGCCTTGCGGCGATCGCCGAATCCAGG
>DASVEA010000101.1:0-6691 GCA_036380815.1 Nitrospiraceae bacterium | reverse complement strand
GCCGCACTCACACCCGCGGCCGTCAGGGCCCTCTCCGCCGCCTTCACCGCCAGATCAGAACAGGCTTCACCGGGACCGGCCACATGCCGCTCGCGGATACCGGTCCGTTCGACAATCCATTCGTCCGAGGTGGCCACCATCCGTTCGAGATCGGCGTTGGTCAGCACCTTGGCCGGCACGTACGATCCAGTCCCTACAATGCGCGCCCTCATGCCGGCATATCCTCGGTGGGCTTGGTTAGTGAATAACTCTCTTCAATAGCGCGTTGAATCAGCTCATGGACGCGACTCTCTGCCAACCCCTTCGCCCGGCGAATGGCATTCTTGATCGCCTTGGCAGACGACCGTCCATGGCAGATCATGGTAATGCCGTTCACGCCAAGGAGCGGCGCCCCACCGAATTCCGCGTAATCAATTCTCTTCTTCAAGCTACGCAGCGGCGCGGCAATAAGCGGATAGGCCAGGCGGCCGAAGAAGGATCCGGAGATTTCCTTGACCAGCAACTTCTTAATCGTATCGGCCACTCCCTCGGAAATCTTCAGCGCGACGTTCCCGATGAAGCCATCACACACCACCACATCAGCGCTCCCGCTGTACACATCACGGCCTTCGATATTGCCGATGAAGTTTAGCGGACTGGCTTTGAGGAGCTTGAACGCCTCCTTCGTGACCTCATTCCCTTTGCTGTCTTCTTCCCCGATACTCAGTAGCCCAACACGTGGGTTGGGTTTCCCAAAGAGATACTTACCATACTCGTTCCCCATGATGGCGAATTGGGCCAGATGCTGAGCCGTTGAGTCCACATTAGCCCCTACATCCAGCATGATCGCCGTACCTGTCAGAGTGGGCAGGCTTGTCGCGATCGCCGGCCGCTCGACACCCTTCGTCAGCCCGAGCACAAAGAATGACGACACCATGCTGGCGCCGGTGTTCCCGGGACTGACCACGGCACTTGCCTCGCCACTCTTGACCAACTCAGTGGCAACCCAGATAGAGGAATCCCGCTTCTTGCGGGCTACGGTCGCCGGCGACTCGTGCATCTCGACGACTTGGGAAGCATGCCGAATAGACAGGCGGGAGTCCGTGCAACCGAGACGGAGACATTCGGCGGTGAGGATGGCCTCGTTACCAACCAGCAGCACTTCGACATCACATTCCTGGGCGGCCTGGAGAGCCCCCGCAATGACCGGGGCCGGTCCATCGTCACCGCCCATGGCGTCAAGTGCAATCTTCATAACGGCTGAGTACTCATCGAATGATGACGTGTCACGTGGTCACAACAGAAGAGCAGCCGTCACCACGCTACATGCGGCAGGAGTTTAGAGCAGTGAAATGGTCGACGCAACAGGCAAACAGACGTCATCCCGTCGTGATCTTTTGGGCCATGAGCCCTGCAGGCACGGCCCCGTCATAAACCGGCCTAGCAGGCTGTTCAAAAAGGCCAGACTCCTCACCCGCCCAACCCCTGGCGCTCCAAGACACGCCTTACCCCAAGTAAGGCTGCAACTCTGAGGCTGCCCCTCGTTTCACGCCTCACGTTTCACGGTTCCTGCGAGCGACGCGAGAACGCCGCACGGGGAAAGGCGCGTCTCGGCGCGCCGGGGCTGGGCGGGTGAAATGACCGACTTTTTCAACAGCCTGCTTAGGACTCTTCGACCTGGATGACCGCCTTGCCTTTATACGTTCCGCAATTCAAGCAGGTGTAATGCGGCAATTTGATCTCGTGGCACTGCGGACAGACGGACATGCCCGGCGGGGTAATGCGCAGCTTTTGTGTGCGCCGCTTGTCGCGTCGTTCCCGGGAATGTTTATGTTTCGGATTTGGCATGGCAACTCCTTCTCACTTTCGATAGCAGGCGGTCACGCTATGATACTGACGGTCCGCCGTTCTTGCGGTTCGTGACCTGGACCACCCGAAATGTCGGGATCGGTAGTTCCGCGACACACTGACAGGGCCCCTCATTCAAATTTTTCCCACATCGCGCGCAGAGCCCCAAGCAGTCGTCGCCGCAGAGAGGCTGCATCGGCGCGGACAGGATCACGTGTTCACGCAACATGGAAGCCAGTTCCAACTGGTTGCCCTGATATTGATACTGATCGTCCGGTTCCTCTTCTGGTTCGGCCTCCACGCCCTTCGCACGCGCCTTTCGGGAATCGACTCGCTTCGGATAACGCGGCGCCGACTTGGGCTCCGGGATAAAGGCCGCCCGCACAGAAAAAGCCAGCGGATCCTCATACTCCTTCAAGCACCGCACACATTCTCGGACGAGCGTGCCTTCCAGCACGCCGGTCACGGCGACCAGCCCTTCGACGTTGGTCAGGTCCAGACTCACAGCCAGCGGACCCAGGACCACGGCCTCATCTTCGGTGAGGCCGAGTTCTTCAGCCGTAACTTCGCCGACTAGTGAGAGCCCATCGGCAGTTATGTCAGCCAGCAGCGGCCTGAGCAGATCCATCGCAGCACCTACCTGCATTCCCATCCCCAACGTGACCGGTTATCGCTCTTCCGCAAAGCTGATGAGAGCGATGTGCCGAGCCCGCTTGACGGCCGCCGTCAATTCGCGCTGGTGCCTCATACAATTGCCGGAGATACGCCGCGGGACAATCCGACCGCGCTCAGTTAAAAAGTTTCTCAGCAGCCCGACATCTTTGAAATCGATCGACCCTTTATCAATACAAAACCTGCAAGGGCGTCTCCGTTGGAAAAACCGTCCGCCACCGCCGCCGTCTCGGTCTCCGCCTTGTTCACGCTCCATAACCGTCTCCCTCTCTGTTAGCAGGATGCTGAAAAAGCCACCCTTCTCACCCGCCCAAACCCCTGCGCGCCAAGACGCGCCATTTCCCAAACTTCGTTCTCGCTTCGCTCAGAGGCTCAACGTACCGAAGCGTACGCCTCGCCGCTTCGCTCGCTGCGGCCTTGCTGGACAGCCTTTTTGAGCATCCTGCGTGATGTTCTCACGTTGTGGCACATGTGCGAACCGTCGAAGCTCTCGCGTGCCACAATAGTTTTCCTGAATCCTGCTAAGCGTGCTCGTCGTGTTCATATCCGGGATCATCATGCGCCGGCGCCTCAGCCCCTCCACCACCACCGCTATCCTGGCGTTTCGGCATGAACGTCACCGTTTGAGCCACCACCTCGTGCTTGCTGCGCTTCTGGCCGTCTTCTGTTTCCCACCGGCGATGCTGCAGCCGCCCATCGACGATGATCCCGCTCCCCTTGCTAAGATACTGCCCGCAATGTTCCGCCTGCTTGCCGAAGACCACAATGTCGACAAAACAGACTTCTTCTTTCAATTCATCGCCCTGCTTGTACCGCCGGCTGACCGCGAGGCCCAAACTGGCCACCGGCGTCCCGTTCGGCGTGTACCGCAGCTCAGGATTCCGGGTGAGATTCCCGATGAGAATGACTTTATTAAACCCGGCCACCGGCAAACTCCTCCGATGACGTCTCGTGTGGTCGTGCCGGCACCAGTTCTTTCTTGAGATGGACGGTCAAAAACTTGATGATGGAATCTTCCAAACGATAGGATCGCTCCAATTCACCAACCGTGATGTTGGGCGCCCTGAAGTAGAAGTAAACGTAGCTCCCCTTCCGCTCCCGCTTCACCTCGTAGGCAAGCTTCTTCTTGCCCCAGTTTTCTGATTTAATGAACTGCGCCCCGGTCTTCTCTGCCACCGCCTTCATCTTCTCGATCAAGGCAGCGGTCTCCTGGTCGGAGACGGACGCACGAATAATGAACAGAGACTCGTAGAGCTCCATGCAGCAATCCTCCTGGACAAGGCCCCGGGACTAGCCCGGAGCGAGGTGTAGGCACGCTGGATTCAGCCAGCGCGAAAGGGTGAAGCTAACACAGGCCTTGAGAATGTGTCAATAAACAGCCGCCGATGGGTCCTTCGTTTCATCTACGCTTGAACATTCGTGACGGTGCATTCGCTGGAGGTGTAGGACGGGAGCTTGGTCCATTGAAACCAGAAGACGGTCTTCCGGAGGAAAAGCCTGAATGGGGATAATAATAGGGGTAGCCTGATCGATATCCAGACCCATATCCGGAAAATCCTGGATAGTAACCGAAGGGGCTCCACCAGAATCCTGGACTAGAGTAGTAGGGGGTGGCCGGGTCATACACGCCAGCGTACCCGTTCTCTTGAGCCTGACTGAGCATGGTCATCCGTTGCGTCTGATGCAGGGACTCTGCGCAGGCCGTGAGGCTTAACAGCAACACTCCACCGATTATGGTCCTTATCCATCGAGTCACCATGGCACCCTCCCTCAGAAATGGTAGGAGACGCCGAGAAATAATTGGTGCGCCCTGTATGTACTGTCGAACCCACCGAACGAGCCGAAGGCGTCATGAAAGCCAAACTTCGCTCCGGTGTATTTGTATTCCGTGAACAGCGCCACTTTAGGCGTCACGAATGCGCGAAGCCCTGTGAGAAAATTGAACCCGATCGAGACCTGTGTGTCCTGCTGCGTCTCCGCCGTACGACTCAAGTGCGCAATCATAATTCCTGGGCCGGCGCCGAGATAGGGCTGAAAGGTCACGCCGGGGTAGCGCAACACAATATTGGCGCCGACATTCGTCACTGCCAGATGGATGCCTGGGCTATCGCCGAGACTCTTCACGTGCGGCGTACTGTGGTTGACATCCAACTCGAACCCTAGCGAACCGTGAAAGGGATACACACCTACCTTTCCGCCATAAGCGACACCGTTGTTCAAGTCGAAATCTTGCAGTTCTATACCACTGAACGGACCAGTGGTTGTAACGTTGCGCAAGGGACCAGCAAAGCTATACCCGGCTTGGCCTGCTACATACCATTCAGCCTGCGCCGGAATCGCTATCAAAGATACGGCTGTCAGGAGGGGGAGACTGAGGAAGAATCGCTGTCCAACGCGCCCCGAGTGCATCATGGTGTGCTCCAGAAGCGAGGCTTGGATTCATTGTACTAAGAATATTCTTGGAAATGTGAAGGAGAGAAAAATCAGATAATCGCTTGGATTAAAAAGGGTTAATGCAGTCGGCGGCCCGTGGGTCTTCGCTCCCGCACCTCCCGCGCCACCCCATCCACGGCGCTCTGAAGTGGAAGCCTTCCGGAATTCTCGTCGCCGTGGTCTCACGACCACGGTGCGGTGGTCAGTTCCGGCTTTCCTTCTTCAGACGCCGGGCGGGATCCCGTCGCACCGGTGAAGTGCGCGCAGAGCCACAGGCCACCAGTTGAGGAGGTACCATAGAGTTGTTTTTCAAACGTACTAAGCGTGAACACGCTCCGCTCTCTGATGCTCACTTCTACGATTAGAATCAGAGCAGCCCACAACGCCAGAGTGCTCGCCAAGCTACTCCTGACACGCCTCATACAGTTCAAGGATTTCTTCTATGCAGAGATCATGCGTAACTCTGCTGGGTGTACCACGACTCTACGCGGACGTTGGCGGAGAAGCGGAGACCCAGCGAGGCTCTGCGTGAAGGAAAATAGGAGTTGCATGAGTTTGAGCAGGCGGCTCAAAAAGGCCATCCAACGAGGCCGCAGTCATTTTTACGGGGGTGGCTGGGATAATCCCAACTGCGCGCGTCCACCGATCACTTTCTGAAGTGAGGGGTGCGCGAGCAAGGGATTGTCCCAGCCACCCCCATCTTTTTTCAGCAGCCTGTTACACGTTGAAGCGGAAGTACACAATGTCGGCTTCTTTTATGACGTAATCCTTGCCTTCGAGCCGAAACAGCCCCTTCTCCTTCACCTTCGCCTCTGACCCGCACACCAGCAGATCGTCGTAATGATAAACCTCGGCGCGGATGAAGCCGCGCTCCATGTCGGAGTGAATCTTGCCCGCGGCTTGCGGCGCCTTCATGCCTTTGGGAATCGGCCAGGCCCGGGATTCGATTTCTCCGGCAGTGAAGAAGGTAACGATATTCAACAACGTGTAAGCTTCACGGGTCAGCCTTACAAGACCCGATTCCGTGAGCCCCATTTCCTTGAGAAAGTCCACCCGCTCACTCTCAGGGAGCGAGGTTAGCTCTGCTTCGAGCTGACCACTAATCGTCACCACGCGCGCACCGCGCTTGTCGGCGAACTCGCGAACCGCCTTCACCATCGACTCGTCGGCGCTGACCTGTTCCGCCACATTTGCCACAAAGAGCACCGGCTTCGCTGCCAGCAATTGACATTCATCGAGCACCACGCGTTCTTCCGGGGTGTAGGTCAGGTTACCCAGCCATTCACCCTTATCGAGCAATCCGATCAGTTTGTCGATGAATGCCAACTCAAACGCGGCCTTCTTATCGCCTGCTCGGACTTTCTTTTCCGTTTTTTGCTTCCGCCGATCGAGCGTGTCGAGATCGGCCAACAGCAACTCGGTTTCAATGATGCCGATGTCGCGAAGAGGGTTCACTGCTCCGCTGACGTGCACGACATCCGTTCCTTGAAAACAGCGGACGACATGGAGAAGCGCATCGACTTCTCGGATGTGTCCAAGAAACTGATTGCCGAGGCCTTCACCCTTGCTCGCCCCTTCGACCAAGCCGGCAATGTCGCGAACCTCCAGCGTGCTATTGGTCGTCTTCTTCGACTTAAAGAGATCGGTGAGGACTCCGAGTCGCGGATCCGGCACCAGGGCGATGCCGGTATTGGGATCAACGGTCGCGAAGGGATAGTTGGCTGCCAACGCGCCGCTACCCGTGAGCGCATTGAAGACG
>DASVEA010000100.1:0-9678 GCA_036380815.1 Nitrospiraceae bacterium | reverse complement strand
AGTAAGCAACTAGAGATTGAGCTCGCGAAAAAGAAAGAACGATTGCCGCCTGAAGAGGAGGCGGTGATGTTGCTCAAACAGGTGTCAGACTTGGGGATTCGCCTTGGACTTGACATTAAACTGTGGAAACCGAGTGCCAAGAGCGAGGATCAATCGAAACTCTTTGTGCGGATGCCGGTGAATGTAGAGGTCTCTGGCAGCTACCATACTGCAGCCTTGTTCTTCGATAAAATCAATGCGTTGCCTCGGATTGTGACAGTGTCTGGCCTCAAGATGGGAGCTCCAAAGTTTGAGAAGGGACGGGTTGTCACACAGACCGTGTTTGACCTTGTAGCCTATGCGGCACCAGAGGAAACCAAGCTGGCTGCGGTAGTTCCGGCGACTCCTCAGAAGAAATAGGGTGCAGCGTCTTGAATGTGTGCGAGGCCATGAGCGATGAATGTCATCGGTGAAAACTGGCGGTTGACTATGAAGACAACAAGAATGACTCTGATTGGATGTGCCGGTCTGCTCGTCGCAGTTGGCCTGGGCTTTGCTGAAACAGGCATGAGTTCTCATGTCCGAGAAATTAGCACAATGCGGCAGGATTCCTTAAAAGTGTCTTCTCTCAGCGATGTGCCGAGGCACGCACCGTCTCCAACCGAAGCCGTGGCAGCTGGCGATGAGAATGCTCAACCAGTTGCACCCGATTCAATGTTGGAGCCAGCGAGCGCACGTTCCTACGACCCTTCTGGGCGACGCGATCCGTTCGTACCAGTGTTGCAACAGTTGGGACTCGGGCCGATTGACCCCACGTTACCTCCGCTCCAGCGCGTTGGGCTCACTGAGATGAGTCTGATCGCTGTAGTATGGGGGGCCTACGGCTATACGGCGATGGTTCAGACGCCAGATGGGAATGGATATGCGGTGCGTCGAGGAACGCGAATTGGTCCCAATAATGGTGTGGTGAGTGCCGTGACGGAGAAGGGTATTGTGGTACAAGAGAGGTTTACAGATGTGTATGGGAGTAAACAGGAGCGGGAGTATGTCAAGCTCCTTCACCCAAAAGAGGGCGCAGAATGACACCTAAGCTGACCATGACAACTACGGCATTTGTTCGTGTGCTCTCGGCGGTGGGAGCGCTCAGTGTCCCGATGGCCATGCCATCGATGGGGGCGTCACCCGACATACCTAATGTCGATTCAGGCATGCCCGCGAGCATCGAGGGAGTTCTGGCGCAGACCCTGACTCGCATAGATGTTCAGCGCGGCACGGACGACATCCGTGTTGTCATCTCGGGGGATGGCAGGTTGGCCCACGAGGTGACACGTCTTGATGAGCGACGCCTCATGATCGACATTCCAGGCGTGGCTTCCGCCATACACAAGCCAGTCATATCTGTAAATCACCAGATATTGAAGCAAGTGCGTCTGGGTTATCATGCCGATAGAGTACGGCTGGTATTGGATCTTGCCGGTAAGGCTGCCTACTCGGTTGAACCGCAAGGGGTGAATCTTATTGTGACTCTTCGGGAAGGCTCCGGTACGGATATGGGCGCAGATACACATCCCAACCGTGTCGAGGCGGTCGAAACCATGGAGTCGGTAAATTCTGTAATGCCGCTGGCCCAGGCGGATGCCGCCTCTCGGGTGGCTCACCGGGCAATGGCCACGGTTCGTCGGTCTTCAACGAAATTTCATGTGCGGCCTGTCCAGATGACCTCCGAGGCAGATGGGGGAGAGAAAACCACGCCAAAGGACGACTTGGTTGTTGGAGAAACGCGTTATGTAGGCCGGCGCATTTCGCTGGATTTCCAGCAGGCCGACATCACTAATGTGCTTCGCCTCATTGCCGAAGTGAGTGGGTTTAACATGGTCGTTGGTGAAGGGGTCAAGAGCAAGGTCACAATGAAGCTCGTGAGTGTGCCCTGGGATCAGGCACTTGATATGATTTTAAAGATGAATGGGTTAGGCAAGATCAGGCAGAGCAATATCCTTTGGATCGATTCGCTGTCGAACATTGCCAAACAGCAGACTGAAGAAGCGTCGGCGAAGGCTGCCAAGGTGACGGCAGAAGAACTGGTCGATCGGGTGTTCTATATTCGGAATCTGCCGGCGATGGAAGTCATGACGTCTCTTACGCAGTTTAGAAGCCCGAGAGGGTTGATGCAATTTAGTCTGGGGTCCAACGCATTAATCGTCCGGGATACGGAAACCAGAATTGCGGTGATGAAACAGCTGGTTGATGGGCTCGATCTCGAAGTACCTCAAGTCCAGATTGAAGCTAGGATCGTGCAGGCTGATACAACCTATTCCCGTTCTCTTGGTGTTCAGTGGGGTATCCAGAATGTGAACCAAGTTGGGAGTAGTGGGGTGGCGAACTTCAAGTCGGGTGTTGTCGGAGGATTTGGAAATCAAGTATCTGATTTTCTGGTCAATCTTCCCGCCACAGTCGGTGGCTTGGTGTCGACTCCTGGTGTCGGATTCACGATTGGGAAAACAGATGGAGCGCTGTTGGATATGCGGTTGTCGGCAGGTGAGTTGCTCGGTCTGAGTAAAGTTATTGCCGCGCCGAAGGTCACGACCTTGGATAAGCGGGAGGCCAAGATCTCACAGGGGGAATCGATCCCGTTCCAGACGACCTCCCTCCAGGGGACTCAGACAACCTTTGTGGATGCGAACTTAGAACTGAATGTGACTCCTCAGATTACCTCGCGAGATCCGAAGGAAGTCGGTAAGCAGATCATGATGAAGGTTCGCGCAACCAGAAACGCGGTCGGTGCACGAAGCAATCCGGCTGGTCCAAGTATTGACCGCCGCGAAACCAATACCCAGGTCATTATCCGCGATGGCGAGACCATGGTGGTCGGCGGGGTCTTTATCGATACGCAGGTCAACAGCGTGGCTGGTATCCCTTATCTCTCTCGCGTGCCTGTTTTGGGATGGCTCTTCAAGCAGAAGACCGAGTCTGTAGCGAAGCAAGAGCTGCTCATCTTCTTGACACCCAATATCGTGAAGAGCTAGACGCGAACGTTCTAGCTCTTCATTGATGGGGCGCTCAAGGGTGGTGAGCCTTCGCGGGTAGTGCTTCATCTCGATCCTCCAAGGCGTACTCTCCAGTTCTCTGCTTATCTCTGACATGAGCAATACTGACACTCTCCGGCGCAAGAAAATGCGACGGGCGATCGGTCGTATGCGCGTGCAAGACGATCGGCAATCGCATTGACAACATGGTCTGGGAAGCGGTGGGGACCATGTGGAATGACCAATGTGATGCGCAACGTCTTACAAGCTGCGGAAAAATCTAGCTGCGCGTGACAGGCGGGACGCGAGGGTTCGAAGTCCAAAGTTCGGGGCTGTCTGAACCCCGAACCCCGAACTTTGGATCGCGCCTTTCTCGCGCGTCACGGTTCGACAGGCTCACTGTCCCGAGCAAAGTTGATGGACGCGGCAGGGCGTGTGGCACTGGCAGACTTTTTCAGTCTTCTGCTAAAAAGGGTACTTCTGAGACCGTGAAACGCGATCGTTCGGCTTGGAGGCGTATCTGAAAACCTTCTAGTTTCTGAACCGTTGTGGTACCATCCCCCCCGATGTCAGCCACTGCAATTCATCATCACCACAGACGAAGTGGTTCGTGAATCCAGGCTTTCTTATCCAAGAAGAATCGGATGGGAGACTGGTATATTGGGGTCAGGAGAGACCGTCGTTGGGCATGGCCGGTGTGGCAGAACAGATTGTACCGGTGACCTTGGGGGAGCGGAGCTACGACATCGTCCTTCATCCTGGGTTACTTGCGACAGTGGGTGACAGGCTCAGCGCACTTACGACGTCACCGAAGATCGGGGTTGTGACAGATAGGCATGTGGCAAGCCGTTATCTTCAAGGGACTCTCCGATCACTTTGCAAGGCGGGATACGACCCGACTCCGATTATCTTGCCTCCGGGAGAGCGAACAAAGACGCTCGGCACAATCGCCAAGATTCTCGATGCGTTAGCCAAGCACAAGTTCGAACGTCAGTCCCTGTTGGTGGCCCTCGGTGGTGGAGTCATCGGTGATGTCACCGGTTTTGCAGCCGCGATCTATCAACGAGGAATCCCATTCGTACAAGTGCCGACCACGCTTGTGGCTCAAGTAGATTCCAGCGTCGGGGGCAAGACCGGCGTGGACCATCGGTTGGGAAAGAATCTCATCGGGGCGTTTTACCAGCCACGCGCGGTATTGATCGACCCCCTTACGCTGCGCACTCTGCCACACCGCGAATGGATTGCCGGTTTAGCTGAAGTGATCAAATACGGCATTATCGCCGACGAGGAGTTCTTCACCTTTCTTGAGCAGGAGATACCTGCGCTGTTGAAACTCGACGAAAAGCCGGTTATCCAAGCGATCAAACGATCCTGCGAGATAAAAGCGCAGGTGGTTGCCGCGGACGAGCGGGAATCGAATCGCCGACGCATTCTTAATTACGGCCACACGATCGGACATGCACTGGAGTCACTCGCAGGCTATCGTGGGTTGATCCATGGTGAAGCGGTGGGGATCGGATTGGTGCAAGAAGCGGAATTGGCTTGTTATATGGGCCTGTGCGGGCGAGAAGTTGTCGAACGGATCAGAAGTCTGGTGCAGCGTGCTGGGTTGTCCGAACAGGTCTCACCGGCATCCTTTACGTCCCTCTGGGGTGCCATGCAACATGACAAGAAGGTGGTCGGGGGGCGGGTCATCGGAGTATGGCCAGTGCGGATTGGGGAAGTGGTCATTCGGCCAATCGAGCAGCCGGTCTGTGCCGCGTGGTTTCAGAGCAAGCACGGCCGTAGGAGCCGACCGTCGAATGGTCGTCAGCCAGGCAAGCATCCTGCCCGTCGAAAGGCCCGTGCACGAAGGTAAATCTCTATGACGACTGAACGCACGCCATCCGTGGCTCACCTCCAACAGGCTTTGCGGGAAAAAACACGCGAAGTCGATGTGCTCCATCGGATCTCTGAATCAATCAGCAACCAATTGGATCTCGAAGCGATTCTCAAACATATTGTCGAAGTTGTTGTCGAAGTCACCAAGGCGGATGCCTGCCTCCTCTACCTATTGTCCGATAGCCAAGACGAACTCATTCTTCGAGCCTCGAAGAACCCTCATCCGAAATTGATTGGCCGCATCACAATCGGTTTGGGAGAGGGCATTACCGGCTGGGTCGCTCAGGAACGAACGCGCGTCGTGATTCCGAGTAATGCGAACGACGATCCACGTTTCAAGTTTTTCCATAATCTTCCAGAAGACCGCCATCAAGCCTTTGTCTCCGTACCGATCATGGCCAAAAAAGAAGTGGTCGGTGTGATCAACGTCCAACATAAGCGCCCAAAGCGCTATCGGCCGGATGAGTTGGCGTTACTCTCGACTATCGCCAATCAAGTCGGTGGAGCGATCGAGAATGCGCGGCTCTACGATCAAATGCAACGCAAGGCCTTACAATTGGAAACGCTGTCGCAGGTCTCAGAAACGGTAGCGTCCAATCGGTTGATCAAAGACGTGCTTCAACTCCTGGTAACGATGACCGCGCAAATAATGAACTCCAAGATCTGCTCGATTATGTTATTGGACGAAGCCAGCGGGGAACTTCGGGTCGAGGCGACGCAAAGCCTCAGCGAACAGTATCGCCGCAAGCCAAACTTGAAAGTTGGGCAGAGTATCAGTGGCCATGCTGTGAAAGACCGTCGACCGATTATCGTGGCCGACGTCACCACAGATCGAGACTATATGTATCGGGATATGGCCAAGCAGGAAGGACTGTGCTCATTGCTCTCGGTACCGATGATGGTGCGGGAGAAGGCGATGGGCGTGATCAATAGCTATACATCCGTTCCGCACGTGTTTACCAGCGAAGAGGTCAAATTGCTCCAGGCCATTGCCAATCAGGCCGCCATCGCCATCGAGCATACGGCCCTGGTCGAGAAGTCCGTTGAGATGCAGGAAGCGCTGGCGGTTCGGAAGCTCATGGAGCGGGCCAAGGGCTACCTGATGCGCTCGAAGAAGCTGACTGAAGAAGAGGCATTCAAACTCATTCAGCGGCAAAGCATGGATTTCCGGAAGTCAATGCGCGAGATAGCGGAGGCCGTGCTCTTAGCCGGAGAACTCGACCAACGGGCTGAGAAACAGCGTGGATAGGTTAGGCAGTGACCGTCCGTAGGCGTAGAGCTAACCCTTCGTCGATTCCGCGGGCGTCCCAGTTTGAACGACACGAAACTCAACCTGCTGGTCCGACGCAGCTCGGATGAGCTCCTCGACCAGGAGCGTCGCCAGGTACTCAACGTCCTCGTCCTTAAATGCTCGAACGACCTCCGGTTTTCCGACAACCAGAATTCCCAAGACACCTCGGTTCTCCTTGACGACCATGCAGCTAAAGTCCCGAGCCATCCAGGACACGGGCAAACTTCTCAAGATTATGAGCGGAAAGCCTACTTGACAGGAGGGCTATAGACTCAGAAAATAACCACCCCAATTGTATGGGTTGAGTAATTGATGCGGCGCAGCATCGAGGAGAATAAGATGACCATGTCTGAAGGAACGGCTCCCCGCCCATATTCCTGGCTGCCGGTCCTCATCAGCGTGCTGCCGGTCATCATGCTGGCCATCGGCGGAATCGCGTTCCGCTACACCGAAACCCGCATGGTTGCTACAGCAGGCGAAACCCTGGCCCTTACGGCGGCCGAAGTCTCGGACAAACTGGACCGATTCCTAATTGAACGGTATGGCGATGTGCTGATGATGGCAAGAACGTTCAGCGCGCAGCCATACAATCGGGAATTTCAGTCGGAGTATGTCGCCGGGGTGAAGGCCGCGTACCCGGATTACTTATGGGTCGGCGCCACGAACGCGCGCGGACAAATCGTGGTCGCCACCGACCCGGCCACGTTGGGGCGGGACTACAGCGCCCAACCCTGGTTTCAGGCCGTGCGTAACGGGCAAGGGGTCCATATGGGGGACGTGGAGCCATTCGCAGTGATGGGCGGTCCTGACGCAATAGCCGTGACGGCTCCCATCACCGGACCGCGCGGGGAATTCCTGGGGGTCGTGACGACGCGGGTGGGGATTCCTGGGCTGGAAAACGTCATGACGGGCACCCTTCTGGCTTTTCGGCAGCGGGAGGGATTTTGGGGAGCCCTGGAATACCAGTTCCTGACTGAGGAGGGGGTTGCCTTCATTGATTCGGATCTCCGGCATAAGGGCCACGTCAATCTCAAACAACTCAGCCTACCGTCGGCATTGTTAAGCGAAGGGTCCCTGTCAAGTTACGTTGAGGAAGAGCATATGCGTCGCCACGTGCCGGTCATTACTGGCTATGCCAGAACTATAGCCCGTGGCAAGTTTGGAGGTCTTCATTGGACGGTGCTGATGCGCATGGATCGGCGCGACGTGCTGGCACCGATTCGAGAAGTCCTCTGGAACCTTGGTCTGGCGGGCGGCGCCCTGGTGGTTCCAACGTTTGGACTTTTGGTGTGGACCGTAAAACTCGTACGAAGGGAATATCGGCACGCGCAGCAGGAGCGTGCGCTTGCTAGGGACGCCGAAGCGTCGCTGCGCAAGAGCGAGGCACACACGCGGCGCATCGTCGAAATGGCGCTCGATGGCTTCATCGGGATGGATGCCGCTGGAGTCATCACCGACTGGAACGTCCAAGCCGAACAGATGTTCGGCTGGCCCAGGCAAGAGGCCATCGGGAGACTCCTCTCTGCTACCATCATCCCTGCACAACACCGGGAATCCCATGAACGGGGGTTGCGTCACTTCCTCGCGACAGGGGAAGGACCGATGCTGAACACGCGGGTCGAAATCACAGGCTGCCATCGGGACGGGCACGAGATTCCGATAGAACTGGCGATCTCGCCGGCCTTGGGGCAGGGGGGGGCCTACACGTTCAGCGCGTTTGTGCGGGATATCTCGGTGCGGAAGCTGACGGAGCAGCAGGGCCTCATGCACCAGGAAGAACTGCAACGACTCAATGAGGCCTTGGATAGGCGTGTGCAGATCCGAACACAAGAACTGGCCTCCGTCAACGAATCATTGGTAGCTGAAGTGACTGATCGGATGCAGACCGAGGCGTCGCTCGAAAGCAGCCGGCAAGCACTGCAGAAGTTGGCGTTCCAGCTGTTGCGCGTGCAGGAGGAAGAGCGGCGTCGTATCTCGCGTGATTTGCACGATGACATCAATCAACGGCTCGCGCTTCTTGCCATGGATATCGAAGCGGTAGAACGGCAGCTTAGCTTCTCATCGGGTAATGTGGGCGAATCCGTCCGTACAATACAAGACCGGGTTGTGGAATTGTCTGATGCTGTGCGTCATTTGGCCTATCAGCTTCATCCTTCCATTCTCGATGACCTCGGTCTTCCGATCGCCCTGCAGCGGTTGGTGGACGACTTCACAGCTCGAAGCCATATCCGAGGGAGCTTTGGACACAAGAATATCCCCGCAGCCGTCCCCCAGGAGATCGCGACCTGTCTCTATCGCGTCGCCCAAGAAAGTCTCAACAACGTGGCTCGCCATGCGGCGGCGTCTCGAGTCGATGTGGAGCTGACCCGGTCTCAATCTGGGCTGACGGTCACGATTACGGACGATGGAGTGGGATTTGACTCTGAACAACCCCGGCATGGACCACATGGGCTGGGGTTGCTCGGCATGAAAGAACGAGTCGCCTTAGTTCAGGGGGAGCTACAAGTAAGTTCTGCCGTGGGGAAGGGAACAAGGGTGCAGGTGGTGGTGCTTGTTCCGGAGGGGGTGGCATGAGCAGGCCCCGAGTTCTCTTGGCTGATGACCATACCCTGGTGTTGGACGGATTCCGGAAACTGTTGGAGGATCGGTGTGAGGTCGTTGGTACGGCGGAGGATGGCCGTACGCTGCTTCGAATGGCCCAGGAGCTTCAGCCTGACATCGTCACGCTCGATATCTCGATGCCGCAGCTCAATGGGGTCGATGCAGCCCGCAAGCTGAAAAAGATTCTGCCTCGCACCAAGCTGATCTTCGTGACGATGCACGCTGACCCGGCCTATGTGAATGAAGCCTTCAAGGCTGGTGCCTGCGGCTATCTGCTCAAACGGTCCGCCGGTACAGAACTGCTCCAAGCCATTCAATCAGTCATGGATGGACAGTGTTATGTCACCCCCTTGGTCGCGAAAGGGCTGGTGCAGTCGGTTATCACCGGGGGGAGACCTCAGGTTCTGAAGGACAAACTCTTGACTGCGCGCCAACGAGAAGTGTTGCAACTCGTTGCAGAAGGGATGACGATCAAGGAGATTGCGTCGGCCCTCGATCTTTCACCGAAGACTGTCGAGTTTCATAAATCGCAGATCATGACGGAACTCGATCTTCACACGACGGCGGAGCTGACAAAGTATGCCCTCGTCCACGGCATCCTCGCATAGGACTAGGACCCTGTCCGAGAGTGACCGTTCTGTTGCGGGGTACGGTCCGCGACAATCTGCCTCGTGCTCGGCACGAAAAATTCATCAATGAATTCAAGTGATTACACATCAATTTTTTCAGGCCTTCAGCCATCCATCTGGCCGCAACTCCTTCGCCTCGCCACGAAGGCAATCTCGGACAGGTTCCTAGCCTCCGGCCCCGTGCCTCGCCCACTGAGTGGCGATTGCAGCAGAAACGCCTATGAATAATCGGTGCTGGATGGCCCAGGGAGATTACCTCACGTTCCTAGGGGGA
>DASVEA010000099.1:0-4912 GCA_036380815.1 Nitrospiraceae bacterium | reverse complement strand
TACGCCTGCGTTCTTTCCCAGGGTTGGTGCAGATAAAGGGATAACGGAGTCAAGGTAAGAAGATGGCCATTGATCCGGTCTGTGGCATGCCGGTCGACGAAGCAACTGCGGCCGGCAGCAGCGTGTTCGAGGGGAACAATTATTACTTCTGCTCCGCTGGTTGCAAACAGAAATTCGAGCCAAACCCGTCCGCGTACGTTGTTCCGCCGCCTCCCGCTGGGAATTCGGAGCACACTGGACACACGCATCACTCCGCTCACACCACGGGGGAACCTCCGGGTCACGTCCCTGTCATCCCTGTCGTCGCGAGCACGGTGCCGCCGGATAGGATCTATACCTGCCCGATGCACCCGGAAATCGTGCGCAACGCCCCTGGCGATTGCCCGCTCTGCGGCATGGCGCTGGTGCCGCTCGCCGGTACGGGAGAGGCCGACGGTGCCGAACTGCGCGATCTTCAACGGCGGCTGTGGATCGGGGTCGCGCTGTCACTCCCGCTCGTGGTGCTCGCGATGTCGCCGATGATCGGCATCCATGACCTGTTTGGCCTTCAGCCACGGTCACGCGGCTGGGTCGAGTTTGTGCTGGGTACACCGGTCGTACTATGGGTCGGCTGGCCGATCCTGCGCAAGTTCTGGCTGTCGCTCACCCACCACGCGCTGAACATGTACACATTGATCGGGCTGGGGGTGGGGCTCGCCTACCTGTTCAGCCTTGCCGCAGTGTTGGTGCCTGACCTGTTCCCGCAAGAGTTCCGCGAACACGACGGTGCAGTCGGGACGTATTTCGAAGCCGCTGCGGTGATCGTGACACTGGTCATACTCGGCGACTTCCTGCAGGTGCGCGCGATGGGTCAGACCAGCCAGGCCATCCAGCAATTGCTGAAGCTCGCACCGAACCTTGCCTGGCGTGTGCACGACGACGGGACCGAGGAACAAGTGCCGTTGGAGACAGTCACTGTAGGTAACCGGCTGCGCGTGAAGCCGGGAGAGAAAGTGCCGGTGGATGGCACCGTCCTTGAGGGTACCAGTCGAGTGGACGAATCGATGATCACGGGCGAGCCCATGCCGGTGGCAAAGGCCGTGGGCGGGAAGGTCACCGGAGCAACGGTGAACGGCAACGGCTCGTTGGTAATCCGGGCCGAGCGTGTGGGTGCGGATACGCTGCTGGCGCGTATCGTGCACATGGTGGGAGAGGCGCAACGCACGCGTGCGCCGATTCAGCGCCTCGCCGATAGTATTGCGGCGTACTTCGTACAAATCGTCGTGGGCATCTCGATCGCGACGGCCCTTACGTGGTGGTTCTTCGGTCCTGAGCCGAAATTCGCCTACGCGTTTCTGAACGCGATTGCCGTGTTGATCATTGCCTGCCCCTGTGCCGTCGGTCTGGCGACGCCCATTTCGATGACCGTTGCCATGGGGCAAGCGGCTGGCGCAGGCATTCTGTTCCGGAATGCCGAGGCGATCGAGCGCATGCGGGACATCGACACATTGGTGGTCGACAAGACCGGGACGTTGACACTCGGTCATCCCGCGCTGACGGATTTTGTCGCTGAGGGCATTCCAGAAACTGAAGCGCTTGCGCTCGTCGCAGGGGTGGAACAACTTTCCGAGCACCCCATAGGGCTCGCGATCGTCGAGGGCGCCAAGGCACGTGGCCTGACACTACCGTCGGCTGGAGCATTCGACGCCGTGAACGGCCTCGGCGTGCAGGCTGATATCGATGGCAAGACCGTTCTCGTCGGAAGCCGCAGCTTTCTCATCCAGCGCGGCATCGAGACACAGCCTTGGGAAGCGCGCGCTGAGGTCTGGCGTGCGGAAGCCAAGACCGTGGTGTTCTGCGCCGTGAACGGGGCCGCAGCAGGAATTGCGGCGGTCGCGGACCCTATCAAGGAAAGCACACCGGAAGCGATTGCGACGCTCAAGCGTTCCGGCATACGAATCGTGATGCTCACCGGCGATTCGCGCAGTACGGCTGAAGCGGTTGCCCGGCAACTCGGCATTGACGAGGCACTTGCCGAAGTGCTGCCAGAGGACAAGGCCGGTCACGTGAAGCGCTTGCAGGCTGAAGGGCACAAGGTCGCTATGGCGGGCGACGGCATCAACGATGCACCGGCCCTTGCGCAAGCCGACGTCGGCATCGCCATGGGAACCGGCACCGATGTCGCCATGGAAAGCGCCGGGGTGACCCTCGTTAAGGGCGATCTGCGCGGCATCGCGCGCGCAGCCGTGCTGTCGCGAGCCACGATGCGCAACATCCGGCAGAACCTCGTCTTTGCATTCGGCTACAACGTGTTGGGCATCCCGGTTGCCGCCGGCGTGCTGTACCCGGCTTTCGGGCTGCTGTTGTCACCGATCTTTGCAGGCGCCGCCATGGCGTTGAGCTCGGTTTCGGTGGTCACGAATGCGTTGCGGCTCAACCACGTCAAATTATGAAGGCAGGGACGGCCGCTCCGACGCGGATCGGTCGTGGGGTCGGTGCTAGGGAAGTGAACACTGTTGGGTAGGGAGAGGTCAGGTCATGGTGAGGCGCAGGAACCAGAGCAACAAGAGGCGTGCACAAGTTCATAGTGGGCAGGACCCGATCCAACAAATTCAAAATGCGAGGACCGCCATCCTATCGTTTTTGCGCAAACGAGTTGCGGATGACGGCGTTGCGCAGGACCTCTTCCAGCAGAGTGTTCTCCGAGCCATAGAACACCAATCCTCGCTGCGGCATCGTGAGGATGCAGTGGCCTGGTTCTACAGCATTCTCCGACATGCCCTGGTTGACTATCTGCGGAAGCGCGCGGTCGAAGCGAGGGGAAAGAAAGCCTATCACCGGGCACTCATTCACTCAGGCCATGGCAAGGTGCCTCCATTTGAGGAGGTCGCCAGTAACCCATGCGGTTGTGCATACGCGATTCTGCCCAGCCTGCGGCCAAGTTATGAGGAACTCATCCGGCGCATTGATCTCGGGGGCGAATCCTCCAAAACGGTCGCACAAGATTTAGCGATGACCTGCAATAATGTGAGGGTGCGTTTATATCGAGCACGCCAAGTCTTACGAGCACGTTTAGTGCGTTTTTGCGGTTCGTGCTGTGAGCGCGACTGTCGGGACTGCAGGTGTGATGTGTCCGCCTTTCCGACGATGAAAAGCCGGGTGCGGCATTCGCGCGTAGACCCCAAACTGTAATGCTGGAGGGTCCTAAACGTCTTAATATAGAAGAAGTGCATCTGCTTCTCGGATTACGCAGTTGGAAGATACGGGAACACAGTGCGGGAGAAAGATTTCCCTATGGTTGCTATATGGGCGCGCAATGGTTCCATAGTGCTCACATTAAAGGTGCGAATGGACTGGGGAACAACGGCGTTTCCCATCGGCCTCAAGATAGTATGGCATGGACAATGGCGTCCTCCGGTCCCAGCGGGCTAGAGGGCGCTTTTTTGATCGCATTCGAGCAGGATCGGCGGGTGGGACACGAAGGGGTAGCACTCACACTAAAAGGAGGGGGATCATGACGATTTGGAAGCGATGGATTCAGCGTAGTGTTCTGACGGGGTTGGTGCTGGGAGGGTTAGTCGGCTGCTCGATGATTGGGCATCCTCCCGCAGGTCAGATTGCCCCAAATGATCACGCTGCATTGGCAGCCTGGTATGACAAGGAAGCGGCTAATCTTCGGGAAAATGCGAAGGGCGAGATGGCTATGGCGGAACAGTATCGAAAAAATCCAAGCTACGCCCACAGTGCCATGGGGGGGTCCCACAAACAGAGTATTGAGCAGCACTGCGATGCACTTGCCGCCATGTATACGAAGTCAGCTGAAGAAGCCGAACAGTTGGCCCAGGAACATCGCGACTTGTCGAAGAAGTAAGAGAAGCGAAATGTATGGGTTAGCCCGCATTATTCATGAGTGTTTCTGCTGCAATCGCGGATTTGCCGCTGCGACAAGTCTGGACGCGATCGGCACGGCGTCCAGGCAGGCGGGCTCGCCGATCGGTCGGTCAACATACTGTTGGGGACTGGCGCCCTTCTTCTTGGTGCCTGTCCCCGTCTGAGGAGCAGGACAGGCACCGCCGCAGACGTCGGAGCCAGTCCCCTGGGTTCCGCGCGCCTGTCTCGCGTGGCGCTTTTGCGACGAACCGGCATGAGTAATGCTGGCTAGTACGGTTCCAAGGGCAGTAAGATTTGTTTTTAACCCCTTCCTTCCATCTGCCGCCAACCGATAAAGATCATAACCAATTAAAAGTTAAAGCAAATATATAACTGGCGTGAATAGCTGAACTGCCTCGCCTGTCGGATCAAAATAATTTGTTGGGGCACCTAACGTATAGGCATACAAGTTGATCCCGCCATATAATCCAATTGGGTCCTCAGCAATAAATCTGTTCATGGATGAGGTGAACATAAGTGGCCGGGAGTCTTAATTGCTTCTGAGCTGTCAAGAAAAGATTCCCGACCCCTTTGTTATTCCCTTTCAAAAAGAGCTTCTCTTGCTCGTTAAGCCCCACAACACAAAAAGGGTCATACAAAATGAACCCAGATCGTATTTCTAGACGGCTGCTACTGAGGCGCGTTGGGGCGCTGGGACTGTTGGCAATAATGGAACGTCTTGTTCCTTCCTATGTCTGGGCCAACGCGACGAATGGTGCGGCACACACTTCACAGTTGAGCGGAACGGTCATTGATTTAACCATTGCCGAGACTCCGTTTCGCCTTGACGGGCGAACTGGGATAGCCATCACGATCAATGGGACGATCCCGGGTCCCGTGATCCGGCTGAAAGAAGGTCAACAGGCGACGCTGCGTGTCACGAACCGGTTGCAGGAAGTGACCTCGATTCACTGGCACGGGTTGCTCCTGCCGCCTGAGATGGACGGCGTGCCGGGGGTGAGCTTCGCGGGGATCAAGCCGGGCGCGACCTTCACCTATCATT
>DASVEA010000098.1:0-9440 GCA_036380815.1 Nitrospiraceae bacterium | reverse complement strand
GATCACGAATTGTCGGTCCAGCGGCGAGAAAAGGGACGTCGTGCAGACGGCCGAGAGGAGGCTCTCAATTTTGTCGCTGATTATCTATCTAGCCTGATCACAGCCACGGACATTGAGTCAGCCAAGACGCCGGCGGTGTAACGCTCCCGTCTTCAATCGGGCTTTCCGTACCAACTTCACCTGTCGCATCCCATGACGCATGGCCGGTCGTTCAGATGATGCGAGAATGGATCATTTTCGCGCTTTGCCTGGGAGTCGGCGGCCACATCGCGCTCGGCGTCGTCATGCATGCCCCCGGCCTTTGGCCATGGAGTACGACCGGGTTCTATGGCTTATTGAGCGGACTAGCGGTCTACGGTCTGGTGCAAGTAGGACGGGGGGTATGGAAACTGTTCCGGCACGCTCCCAAGTTCCCGTCGAAGAATGGGCCCAACGCCTCATGGTAAACAGGCGAGCATTCCGAGGCCGTACTCTCGGCATTGACCCCTACCCCCTCATCTGCGTGGAATTATTTTATGTCAGGTCTCCCGCGTAAACCGACTAGGCCAACTTGGCCGACCGGTCTATCCCCCCGAACAGCTCGTCCGCCAAGACCGGATGCCTCGGAACAACCGGACCAATTCAGATCATTGAACGCCTCGCTGCTCTATTGCCCTTCCTGCCGAGCGGCAACCCCGACACGGGAGCGACTCCTGCTCGTGCTCCCAACCGGGAATCTGTATGAATATCTCTGCCAACACTGCGGAACGTCAACCGGCTCCAAGACCGACAACCGATAGGAGGGGGCGCCCGCTGTCGCGCTTCAACGACGATCGAGGCAATACGGGTTTTCCCCTCATCACGTATGGGTCGGAAAGATCAGATGAGAAGTGCTCATTGCGTACTTGCCGAAGCTGCTGCACACCGGGAGTCCGTGTCCAGGCTTGTCACAGCGTCGAATCCGCGATTGCAGCAGAATCGGTAATGAAGAATGCTAGATCATCCCTTCCAGGGGAATGCCTTCTTCAATGAGCATGACAGGAATGTCTTCTCGGATAGGATACAGCATCTTCCGGTCGCCTCTGATCAACCCTCCGTCGAGGGGTTCGGTGACCGGCTTACTCGCCCTATTTTTCAATTGCCCACGGCTCACGGCCTCGTTCAACTTGGCAATCAGCGCTTCATCAGCCAAACTCACATCCTGTTTCGTGTCGGGGCAACAGAGAATGGCGAGAAGATCCTTGTCGATATTAACCGGACGCCTTGCTTCCGTACGTTCCGCCATAATGCGCCTCCGTGTGAACCTGACCGATATTACACGGCTAGAATAGATCACCGATATCCATGAGATCAAGCCCTGCGTACATACTCTATTTCGACTAGCGGTTTCTGCTACACTATTCGTCCCACTCGATCGTGGAGAAGGAAACAAGCGGCGATGTCAAACACCGTATGGAAATACTCCTTAGCCGGATTATTGGTCCTCGTGCCGGCCTGGGCCACATTCTTGATTCTTTCCACACTTTATCACGCACTCAACGAATTGATTTACGATCTCCCGTGGAATATCGGAGCCCGACAAAGGCCTGGACTCATCCTCGTCCTGTTTCTGTTCCTTGTTGTTATTGTCGGCGCCATCGCCACCCATGTAGTCGGACGGCGTATCATCACACAGACAGAACGGTGGATTGGGCATATTCCACTGGTCCGTAGTATCTACATCACCCTCAAAGGGATGACCGATCTTCTTAATTTCCGTTCTCGCTTCGGACGCAGCACCGTGGTGGCTTTTCCGTTTCCTCGAGACGGTCTCTGGGCGATTGGTTTTGTTATGGGTACCGCACCGCCGGCACTGCAAGTCGAACCAACAACAAGTTTGTTCATGGTCTTTGTGCCCACGGCCATCCATCCGTTCACCGGCTTCCTCGCGTTTGTCCCCCAGCCACAGTTACGTCCAATCAATCTGCCACCGGAAGACGCGATCAAGATGGAGTGTACCGCCGGTTTGTACAAGCCGGAAACCGGATGGTTGCAAGCTCCAAAGACAACGGCCTGAACCTCATGTCAATCCTCGACCATATGAATGTTCGACTCGCCAAGCCGGAAGATGCGGCGATGATCGCGTCGTTCAGCGCGGCTATGGCTCTTGAAACAGAAGGACGACGCCTCGATCTCGACCGCTTGCACGACGGGACCATTGCTCTCCTTGAATCTCCCGACCGTGGATTTTTCATGGTCGCCGAACAAGAACAGCCCGACGCTCGCCGGCTGCTGGGTCAGCTCATGATCACCTATGAATGGAGCGACTGGCGCAACGGCGCTTTTTGGTGGATTCAAAGTGTATATGTGGTTCCGGCCTGGAGACGGAAAGGAGTCTATCGACGGTTGTATGATACCGTGGTTGCGATCGGAAAAGCCGATAAAATGATGTGCGGCATTAGACTATACGTGGCACGAGACAATCGCGCGGCCCAAACGGTGTACCGGCGAGTCGGTCTGGCACCATCGATGTATGACGTCTACGAAGACGATTTCGTTCTGAGGCGTCATGGCCAGTAGTTAGGACGGCCCTTGAGGAAAGGAGTCTCAATGATTTTAATTCGATCGCTGTTGCTTGCTGCGGCTGCCGCCACCCTAATACAGGGATGCGCGTTTTTCCGGGCCAACTATGATGACGATTTCAAACAGGAGGATGTGGAGTCGATTAAGATCGGGGCTTCTACCAGACAGGACGTAACTAATATACTCGGTGCACCAGAACGTGTAATTGAAGTTCATGATCAGGAGATATTCCATTACTACAATTACACCCTCAAATCCGGAACCGTCCTGTTCTTCTCTCGAACCAATGTCGTCGGAAACGACTTGTACGTTTTTTTCTCCTCCGACGGCATCGTCCAACAGGTAGTTTTTGGGCGACAGAAGCCGCCTCCAAAACTACAATTCTGGCCATTTGGGGACTAGTCGACGATGCCGGCTCGGCGAAGGGGTTTGTTGATTCTTTTGTGTCTTCTCACCGTCCTTTTAGAAGGATGCCCGTTGGCCTGGCGACGCTTCACGGTCAATGAGATTATTCATCCGGAAGATGTTTCCTTCATTGTGCCTGGGACCACAACACTGGCTGATATCGTGAAGAACCTGGGAGCCCCTGGGAGTATCCGGCGGGTGAACAGCGGCTCAGTGGTGCGATATCAGTTTCTTGATATCAAATACTTTACCGTGAACATCACGCGCCCGCTGTCTCTCATTTATCCAGTATTGGAAACGGTCCCCAGCGACCTGTATCAACTCACGTATAGCGGTGGGGGATTAGGCACAGAGGAACTGCAGGTGGAATTCGATAAGAATTGGGTAGTGGTATATTACGCCTTTGCCCATCATCAAAATGCGAGCCGCTACGGGCCGTAGACTCAACCGACATCCCGTTTTTACTTCGATTATCTTCTTGCATCAAATGCGCACGCCCCGGAAGTGTTCCGCAGGGTGGTTTCCTGAACCGCAGACACCGCCACGGCGTTAACGGAGTCATATCAGGCCGCCTGCCATTTGCTCCTGGGAATGTCCTGCGATTGCCGCAGTGGGTGCAGGTCGCTATAATCACGGCATATGGACGCGTCTCCACGGAACCCCTCTTCTTACATTCCCGCAGATCGCGATCCGGAGTTTCTCCAGCGGGAAGAACTCCGCTCCATCCGCATCGGGTTGGAACTCCTGAAGGCCGAGTTGATTCAGCGTGAACAGGGGATCCGGTCGACCATCGTCGTCTTCGGGAGCGCGAGACTACAAGAACAGGCTGCCGCTGCGCGCACGCTCCGCCTCGCGGAAGAGGAAGCCGCACGATCCCCCGCTGATCGAATGCGTGAGCAACAGGTGGAGATCGCCCGGCGCCAACTCGCGCTCTCGAAGTATTACGACGTGGCGCGTGAGTTCGGCAGACTGGTTTCGTCGACTTGTCAGATTGAAGGGCGTTGTGAATACGTCATTGTCACTGGCGGAGGGCCCGGCATCATGGAAGCCGCCAATCGCGGGGCATCGGACGTGAACGCAAAATCCATCGGCCTCAACATCACTCTGCCTCACGAACAGCATCCGAACCCCTACATCACACCGGAGCTGAGTTTTCAGTTTCGCTATTTCGCCATCAGGAAAATGCACTTTTTAATCCGCGCCAAGGCGCTGGTCGCGTTTCCAGGAGGATACGGCACCCTCGATGAGCTGTTTGAAACACTGACACTCCTCCAGTCAGGCAAGACCGAAAACGTGATGGTCGTGCTGGTAGGACGTGACTTTTGGGAGCGCCTGATCAACTGGCAATGGCTCGTCCAAAACGGGCTGATCGGGCAGGAAGATCTGCAACTATTTCATTATGCCGAGACGGCTCAGGAAGCCTGGGCCCTGATCGGACGCCACAATGGAGTGCCTTCATCATGAAACTCTCATTCCATGGGGCCGCGCGGTCGGTGACAGGCAGCCGCCACATGCTTGAGATACCGGGCTTTCGGCTGTTGCTCGATTGTGGACTGTTTCAGGGACGCCGAGACGAGGCCCGTCGGCAGAACCGAGACTTGGGCTTCGATCCCAAGTCGCTCAGTGCCGTCTTGCTGTCCCATGCCCATGTCGACCATTCCGGCGCCTTACCGATGCTCCAGAAGCACGGTTTCTCCGGAAAAGTGTACCTCACCAGAGCCACCGCAGATTTGACGGAACTGATGCTCGAAGACTCGGCACGAATACAGGTGAGTGACTGCAGCTACGTCAACAAGAAGGAGCAGCGGAAGGGAAAGGCCTGTGTCCGGCCACTCTACAATACCGATGACGTTCGTAAGCTAGTCCGACGATTCGAAGGCACACGATACGGAGACATGCTCAAAATCGCCCCACGCGTGACAGCTTCCTTTCACGACGCCGGTCATATCTTGGGATCGGCGGCCATTCGGGTGAAATACACTGCACACGGCAATACGACCACCGTGCTCTTCAGCGGTGATCTTGGCCGCTCCAACATGCCCATTCTTCGCGATCCCGAGCCACCGCCGCCATGCGACGTGTTGATTCTTGAGTCGACCTACGGCGATCGCCTGCACGAAGCCGACCGGGAGAGCATGAAACAGAAGGCGCTGGATCTCCTCATCCACGCGAAATTCCACAAGAGCAAGATTATCGTCCCCGCATTCGCCGTCGGACGCACCCAGGAATTGGTCATGCGAATCAAGGAACTCGTCGGCGAGGGGCGCCTCGATCCCATCCCGATCTATATCGATTCCCCGCTGGCCTCACGGGCCACAGAAGTCTTTCGCCGCCACCCGGAATGCTTCGATGAAGAAACCACCAGAACCTTCACATCCTCCGGAGATCTCTTCGCCTCACGCTATATCCATTTTGTATCTTCGCCGGAAGACAGCAAGCGCCTGAACAGGATGAAGGGCCCTTGCGTCATCATCTCCGCCTCCGGTATGTGCGAAGGCGGCCGCGTCGTGCATCACCTCAAGCACGCGATTCAAGACGAAGCGAACGTGATCGTCTTCGTGGGTTTTCAAGCCGAGCATACCCTCGGGCGCAAACTTGTCGAAGGATGGGATGTCGTGCCGATTTTCGGCGTGCCCACTCCGCGCCGGGCGCAGATCGTGAAGTTCAACGGGCTCTCGGCCCATGCGGATCGTCGGGATCTCTTGGCCTACGTGCGGGCAATAAACCCAGCCCCGGCTAAGATTTTTCTCGTCCATGGTGAAGAAAAGCAGGCCCTCTCGCTGGCCGCTGCCTTTCAGGCGGAACAACCCCAAATTGAGGTCACTGTGCCCCATATCGGATCAAGCCATGAGGTCTAACGGTAATACCCGCTTGACAGTCCCGCTGCTGATCCTGGCCATCGGGATCTGCGTAGCCCCGTTCGTTTCTGCCCAAGCCGGTGAGCCAGGAGAGTCCCGATTGCGATCTCGTGCTCTTGGCATCGTCGTCGGCTCCTATACCCCGGGACCGCTTAACGCGATCACCGACGTGGCCGGCGTCACCGTGGGCCAGACCACCCTCATCTCCGGCGACGGGCCGCTCAAGCCAGGGCTCGGCCCGATACGAACCGGCGTGACGGTCGTCATCCCTCGCGACGACGTGTGGCACAAGAAAGTGCCGGCCGGGTCGTTCATTCTCAATGGAACCGGCGAGATGACCGGACTTGCCTGGATCAGCGAATCGGGCTTCCTCGAGTATCCAATTGCTCTCACAAATACGTTGAACGTGCCGCGAGTGGCCAACGGGGTCATGAGCTGGATGATCGCCCGCTATCCGGAGATCGGCATTACCGACGATACCCTGACACCAGTGGTTGCCGAATGTGACGATGGGCGACTCAATGACATTCAAGGGCGGCATGTCTCGGAAGCGGATGTGGTGAACGCGCTCAACGGCGCCTCCTCCGGAGCCGTGCAGGAAGGGTCCGTCGGTGCCGGAACCGGGATGGTGTCCTATGGGTTCAAGGGAGGCATCGGCACCTCGTCACGGCGATTGCCAGAGACTGAAGGCGGGTATACGATCGGCGTGCTCGTCAATGCGAACCATGGCCGACGGCCTGAGCTCGTCATGGGCGGAGTCCCGGTCGGTCGGCTCTATGAGGCTGTGCCTCCTGTCGCGCAGTCCCTTTCGCCTGGGCAAAGCGAAGGCTCGATCATCGTCGTCATTGCCACCGATGCTCCGCTCGACAGTCGGCAGCTCACTCGGCTGGCTAAGCGTGCAGCGCTGGGGCTGGCGCGCACAGGCTCCACCGCGCGCCACGGCAGCGGCGACTTCATGCTGGCCTTCTCCACCGCGAACATTATTCCGCATTACCCGAAAGAGCCGACGTTTCAACAGATGCACCTCGCCGACACGCATCTGAACCCATTGATCACGGCGACGGTCGAAGCCACGGAAGAATCCATTCTCAACGCGCTGACCATGGCGACGACGGTGGTGGGACGCGACGGCCACCGCGTCGAAGCCATCTCCCTCGCCAACCTCCGTGCCATCCTTGATCACCAGGTCAAGTGAAGCGTCGTTCGTGAAGCGTGAAACGCAGGACAGAATAAGTGTGTCTGTATCGTCGCATGCGAAATACGAGATGCGCTTCACGAGGAACGCGCTTTCGGGCGATTTCGCGACGAACCGTCATGAACAATGCGGGCTAGAAGATTCCCTCACTTGCATTTCCCTCTCTTGCCTCGCTATCCTCTCGCGACTCTCTTGCGTCTGGAGGATTAGCATGAACGAGTACCAACTCGGTGGTAGCTTGAGTCTCATAACCGCCCTTGGGAAAACCAATGCGTTCGCCGAGTTCTTAGAAGCCCGCATGGTTCGCGCCTTAGAGACAGAAGATCCCGCAGAACTGCACTATCTCCTGGCCCAACTCGACGATTACCATTCCTACATGTGGCGCTACTATAAGAAGCTGGTGAAGGACCGACCGGAACGGATGGACCCAGGGGTCTAGCAGGATGCTGAAAAAGTCCGCCAGCATCGTTCTCGCATCGTTCAGACCCTCCACGTACCCCAGAGGGTACGCGTCGGCCCTTCACTCGCTGCGGCCTTGCTGGACGGCCTTTTTGAGCATCCTGCCAACCTATCGGCAACCGTGGGGGAAAACATTCGTACCATAATGACCAATTCCACAGGCACGACCACTCCGACCACACTTCAATTCGCGACCGCACTCTCGCGCAAGACCGATACGGAAGCCGCCACCCGCGATCTCGCAGATGCCATCCTGATGCAAATCGGCACGGCCCCCATTGATCTGGCCTTCGTCTTCTTTTCCTCTCACCATGCGGCCAAAGCCTCCACCATCTCAGCCATGCTGCAGAGGGAACTGCGGGCGAAGGTCTGTCTGGGCTGTTCCGGTGAAGGTGTCATCGCCGGCTCCGAAGAGATTGAAACCGCTGCAGCCCTGACTGTCTGGGTCGCATGCCTTCCTGATGTCAAACTGACTCCGCTACAGCTCTCGGTGTCTCAGCTACAGGACCAAATCCGCATGCCTGGGTGGCCGGAGCCGGGACTCCAGGATTCGACCTTTCTCCTCCTCGCTGATCCCTTTTCGACACCGATGCAGGAAATCCTGTCCCTCATGACCGACCGGTACCCTCACGGAAAAGTTGGCGGGGGCCTTGCCGGCGGAGGCCAGGACTCTGGAGAAAATCGACTGCTCCTCAATGATCAGGGCTTCGACCGTGGCGTGGTGGGAGTGCAACTCACCGGACCGATTGCCGTGCGAACCGTGACCTCGCAAGGCTGTCGCCCGATCGGCGAACGGTTTGTCGTGACGAGAGCGGAGCAAAACCTGATCTATGAACTGGGCGGCGTCTCGGCCTTGAAACGGCTCCAGGACGTCTTCGAATCCATGGGGGGAGCCCAACGCCGTGATGCGCACCGCGCGTTGCACCTGGGCATCGTGATCGATGAGCACGGGAGTCATTTCGAGCGGGGCGACTTCCTTGTTCGGAACCTCATCGGAGCGGATCAACAGGCCGGAGCCGTCGCGATCGGAGATGTCGTTCAAGAAGGCCAGACCGTGCAGTTCCACCTTCGCGATGCGAAGTCTGCAAGCGACGACTTGCACTTTTGCCTGGCTGCGGATCGAGCGAAGCACCAAAGTCCCCCACTCGGGGCTCTCCTGTTCAGCTGCTGCGGGCGAGGAGAGGGACTCTTCGGCCAACCCCATCACGATAGCGGGGTCGTGCAAGAGCGGCTCGGCCCCATTCCGACGGCGGGATTCTTTGCCCAAGGAGAGATCGGTCCGGTCGGAGGGCGCAACTTCCTGCACGGCTACACAGCGAGTGTGGTCATTTTCTCCAAGCCTGACTCTCGCAAGGAACATCAGTGAAAGCCGCTCATTGAGCCCTTGAACAGGATCGCCGGCCCAGACCTTGGCAGGAGTTTCTGTGCGCAATAATTACTTTACTCTGTTGCCGTCGGTACTCGTGGTTGAGTGACTGACAATTAGAAAAGGAGCCGTCATGGCGTTTCGGGAAGCAGGTGCCGAAGGGAATGAAGTCACGACGTCATCGGGATTGCAGTATATCGATCTCACGATCGGAACCGGAGCGACGGCAGCAGCGGGACAGACCGTCACCGTGCACTACACAGGCTGGCTGGAAAATGGGAAGAAATTCGACAGTTCTGTGGACCGAGGCCAACCGTTCTCTTTTCCCCTTGGCGCTGGGCGAGTCATCAAGGGATGGGACGAGGGCGTCAAGGGCATGAAAGTCGGTGGGAAGCGAAAGCTGACCATTCCTTCCAAGCTCGGCTATGGCGCACAGGGGGCAGGCGGCGTGATTCCAGCGAATGCCACCTTGATCTTCGATGTTGAGTTGCTCGGTGTCCGGTAATTGAACCGACACGGTTAACACGACAATGATGCAACAGACTCCCCTCATCCAGCAACATCGTGCAAGCGGCGCCAAACTTGTCGATTTCGCGGGCTGGGAGATGCCCATCCA
>DASVEA010000097.1:0-4915 GCA_036380815.1 Nitrospiraceae bacterium | reverse complement strand
TACATGACAATGCCGCCGCCGGCATGAATATTCTGCCCCGTCAACCACCGCGCCTCTTCACTGACGACGAACGCCACCACATCGGCAATGTCCTTGGGGAGACCAAGCCGCTTCAACGGCGACATCTGTATGCCTATCTGGCGGAACTGGTCTGTCATCATGCCCGTCTCGGTAAAACCTGACGAAACCGTATTGACGGTAATGCCTCGTGGAGCGAGTTCCTGCGCCAGTCCTTTCGTGTACTGTTCCAGTGCGCCTTTGCTGCCGAGATAGGCCGTCGCACCGGGAAAACTTAAATGGGTTCCATCGGTGGAAATATTCACGATGCGGCCGCCCTCTTTGAGCACGTTGGCCGCTTCCTGCATCGCGAAGTAGGGACCTTTGGCGTTCAAGGCGATGATCTGATCGAAGTCAGCCTCGGTTGTCTCCTGCACGGGCTTAGGCATAAACCGCCCGGCATTGTTGACGAGAATATCAAGTCGACCGAATTGCTCCACCGTTTCGATCACGAGACGGCGCGCATCGGCCACCTGGCTCATGTCGGCCTGGACGGCTACTGCTTTGCCACCTTTGGCTTGAATACCCGTGACGACCTGCTTGGCCTTCTCATCGCTTTGATTGTAGTTCACCACGACAATGGCGCCGTCTTCGGCCAATCGTTCCGCAATCGCTCGGCCGATTCCATTGGAAGCCCCGGTCACAATCGCCACTTTCCCACTCAACGACCCCATCTTCTTGACTCCTCTATGACACTGCTATCGCAGGGGAATTCCCCACTGTCCGGAAAACGTCCACTCAGAAATAGGCCAGCGGCTTCGTGGCTGCAGTTCTCGTTCTCGCAGCCGGTCGGGAAGGGATACGATGTCGCCCGGATAGCCCACCGCAATCAGCGCTACCGGCTCGTAGCCCGACGGGATCTTGAGGTCGGCTCGCGCCTTCTCCACATCAAAGCCAGCCATCTGATGCGCCACAAGTCCGAGCGCTGTGGCTTGGAGCACGAGATTCTCGACTGCCATGCCGGTGTCGTGAAAGGCATGCCGATTCGGTGTGGAATCATCCTGAAAATTCAGGCTCGCCACGGACAGGATTAGGACCGGCGCGCGGTAGGCCCATTTGCGATTGCCTTCCACCAGACAAGCCAGGAGCCGGGTCCACTCCGTCTCATTGTCCTTAATTGCGACGATGAATCGCCAGGGTTGCTCGTTGTTGGAGGATGGCGCCCACCGGGCGGCTTCGAAGAGCATGTGGAGTTTCTCCGATTCGACCGGGTGGTCGGAAAAGGCGCGCGGGCTCCATCGCCGCTTGAACAGGTCATGAATGGGATGCTGTGCGTCCGCTGGTTTTTCCATTATCGCCTCTCACGTCTGTCCCTTTTCTCGTCGAAGCTCATATTCTGCCTGCAGCCAATCCTCTTCGGCATGGCCGTCGGTACCACCGCGCTCGAGGAAAATCTGATAGGCGCGCCGCTCGATTTCATCCTGCGATGGCGCGCGAGAAGCGGACGCTCTTTTTCCAAAGATGATGCGCTTCATTCGCGGTGCGTCCTCTTTCTGTGTCGTGCGTTTCGGCATGGCTACCTCCTTCGTGAGGATCGTGAATCGACCATCGGTGGGAACTCCCTGCCCTGTACATCACTTCATCCCCGGCCTCCAGGCGGCACAGTTGAACCTGGGCGCTGGCGACCCGATTCGTCCGGCGACCATCCGCCACCCAGCGCTTTGTAGAGTTGCACGACCGAGACCAGATGAAGCCGATGGGTATCGGCAAGGGCCAATTCCGTCACAAACAGGCTCCGTTGCGCAATGAGGACATCCAAATAGTTTGCCAAGCCGCCTTTGTATCTCAGATTGGCAAGATGCAAGGCCGACCTCAAGGCATTGACCTGCCTTTCCTGGGCAGCCGCCTGCTCACGGGCTGTGCTGACTCCCACTAACGCGTCTTCAACCTCCCTGAGCGCGACGAGAATTGTTTGTTCGTACTGGGCCACAGCCTGTTTGGCTTGAGCTTCTACCGCCTGCTGTTGAAACCCTAACGTTTGGGCATTTAACAAGGGGCCGGTCAGTACCGGGGCGAGGACTCCGAAATTGGTTTCTGGCGACACAAAATTCGAAAGAGTTGGACTCGCCACACCGAGAATTCCCGTGAGCGACAGTTTGGGAAAACGTTCGGCTTTCGCCATCCCGATCCTGGCGGTGGCTGCAACCAATTGTTGCTCCGCCTGCACGACATCCGGACGGCGTTGAAGCAGTTCTGAGGGAAGGCCGGCTGGCACCACAGGCGGCATTATTTGTTCGGTCAGCGATCGCCCCCTGCCAATTTGACCGGGATTCCTCCCCAGCAGCACGCTGAGCTCGTTTTCTTTCTGAATCATATGCCGCTTCAGCTCCGCAATGCGAGCGGCGGCATTTTCCCGTTCCGCCTCAAATTGGTCGACATCCAGCTTGTTGATCAGTCCCTGACGGAGCCGAGCATGACCGATCCTCACCGACTCCTCCCATGCCGACAATGTGCGCGTGGCGATCTCCAGCTGCATGTCGAATTGCCGAAGATCGAAATATGCCTGCGCCACGCCACCCACGATTTGCAGAGTGACGGCTCGTCTATTCTCCTCCCGAGCCAAGAGATCTGCCAAGCCCGCCTCATTCGCTCTGCGGATTCGCCCCCATATATCCAATTCCCAGGACAGGGATCCTTGCACATAATAGTTAAAGGGACTGGGAAATCCTGGGAACCTCACGCCGCCCAGCCGAGCGGCGGGAACACTCGCCGTTGCGCTGAGTTGAGGGGCAAAGTCCATTCGAGCTGTGGATAGGCGTGCCTGGAATTCTTCGATACTTGCGACCGTTTGTTTGAGATCTTTGTTCTCTTCGAGTGCAATACGGATCAAACGCTGGAGTTCTTCGTCCCGATAGAGTTCCCACCACGGCATATTCGCCAGGGAAGGCAAATCTTTCGGTTCTTCAGCCATGCGAAAAGAGTCGGAAGTGGAAATGTCGGGACGTGAATAGTTAGGCCCCATCGCACACGCGAGCATGAGCAACGAAAAGACTGTGAGGATAAGGCTGCGCATGTCACTCTCCTCCTTCTATTCCTAACGGAATTGAGCCTGTCTCAAGACGGGGAGCCACTTGACTGGGAGTACGCCGACTGAGTTTCCGAACCAGCACAAAAAAGAGCGGTACGAAGAAGATGGCCAGGAAGGTGGCGGCAAGCATGCCGCCGAACACGCCGGTGCCGATGGAGTTACGGCTGGCTGCACCCGCGCCGCTCGCAAGGACTAATGGCACGACACCCAGTATAAAGGCCATGGAGGTCATCACGATCGGCCGGAACCGAATCTTGGCGGCTTCCATCGCGGCATCGACCAAGGAGTGTCCGGCTTCGTATCGTTTGTTCGCGAACTCGACGATCAGAATGGCGTTTTTGGCAGAAAGTCCGATCAGCGTGACCAATCCGATTTGGAAGTAGATGTCGTTGGACATCCCCATCACCCACACCGCGGACAAGGCCCCGAACACACCAAAGGGCACGGCGAGAAGCACGGCAAAGGGCACGGCCCAACTCTCATACTGCGCGGCCAGCACAAGAAATACCATCAACAAGCCGAAGCCAAAGACAAACAGCGATTGCTGCCCGACCATGCGTTCCTGGTAGGAGATCCCACTCCAATCGATCCCATATCCTTGGGGAACCAACACCTCCTTGGCTACCTCGTTCAGCGCATCGAGCGCCTCCCCGGAACTGTATCCCGGAGCCGCTGCTCCCAAGACCAGGGCCGTGTTATATCCGTTGAAGTGGGTGACCGGATCCGGTCCACTGGTGAATTCTGTCGTCACCACTGTATCGAGCGGAATCATGGTGGATCGCTGCGCATTCACGGCACGCACGTAAATCTTGGCGACGTCCTCAGGCGAGGAACGAAATTGTGCCTCGGCCTCCGTCTGCACCCGATAGACACGGCCGAATTTGAGGAAGTCATTGATGTAGAGATTGCCGAAATAGGCCTGCAGCGTGTCGAACACTTCGGAGATCGGCACGCCCAACGATTTGGCTCGTTCTCGGTCCACATGGGCAAAGATTCGTGGGGCGCTCACGCGAAAGCTTGAACCGACCGCTCCGATAGCCGGATGCTGTCTGGCTTTGGCGAGAAACTCTTGGGCCACGCCGGCGAACTTGTTGAAATCCCCGCTGCTGGGATCTTGAAGCTGGAGGGAAAACCCGCCCGTGGCGCCGAGTCCTCGGATCGACGGGGCGTTAAAGGCCAAAATTAGCGCCTCAGGAATTTTCGCGAACTCTCCATAGGCGGCTCCAATGATGGCCTTCACGTGGTTCTGCGGTCCCTGACGTTCGTCCCAGTGATGCAAGGGCAGAAACATCGTCGCCGAATTCGGCCCTCTGGTCCCGAAGACAAAGTTCTGGCCGGCCAACGCATCGGTCGAATGGATCGCGGGAACCGAGAGAAAGTAGTTTTCAATTTTACTCAGCACCGCATCGGTCCGCTGCTTCGACGCACCGTCCGGCAGCTGGACGATCGTGATGAAGTAGCCCTGATCTTCCTCCGGCAAGAAGCTGGAGGGAATCGTCTTGAATAACCCGACGGCGAAGAGGCCGATTATCCCAAACATCACCAGGGATAGGACTGAGTGGTTGAGCATCGTCCCAACGATGGCCGTATAGCGAGCCTGCGTCCAACCAAAGAATCGATTGAACGCGCCGAAGAAACCGCGACGCTGGCTGTGGCCCGGCTTCAGCACCAGGGAACAGAGGGCCGGACTCAGCGTGAGTGCCGTAATCCCGGAGATGATGACGGAGATGGCAATGGTGATGGCAAATTGCTTGTACAGCTCGCCCGTGATGCCACCCAAGAAACCCACCGGCACGAACACGGCGCAGAGCACAAGCACGATCGCGATCA
>DASVEA010000096.1:0-2437 GCA_036380815.1 Nitrospiraceae bacterium | reverse complement strand
TGCCGCTGTATCGGCGCCGGCTCCTTCCTCAATGGCTCCGACCGAGCACGTGATTCTCTTTGTCCTCGAAGGATTCGGACAAGACTCCCTGAAAGGCGGCACAATGCCGACCCTCAGCCGGTTGATCAAGGAAGGGGCTGTCACCTGGTCTGCCACGGCGGTGAAGCCTGCGTTACGACTGCCGACGATGGCGTCATTGATTACGGGGATGCCGGTCGAGAAGCACGGCATTACCTGGAACACATTCGAATTTAGCCGCGGCTACCCACGCGCCCCGAGCGTGTTCGACTATCTGGATCTCAGCGGGGGCCGTGACAGCGCGATTTTCCTCATGGACGAGTCGCTCTATCAGTTGGCGAGACCCGAGCCCTACACGGATTACCAGATGTGCGGGCCTCTTAAACCTGAATGCAGCACGGATCGGATCGTGTCCTACATCCGTCAATACTTTAAGAAAGCGACCAGCGGCCATGGCTACGGGCATGCCATCCTTTCGCTACCGCATTTCCTGGTCGTGCATCTTCCTGAGGCGGGTCGAGTGGGCGCGTCCCGAGGCTGGACCTCGAAGGAGTATCGCGAAGCCCTTCGCACAGTGGATAAGGCCATACACTCTGTGTTGGACATCTATCAAGAGCAGGGGCTGACTAAGCGGATGACCTTGTTCGTGACATCGCTCAGTGCCGAAGGCAGGGATGCGAACCAGGAACTGGCTGACGCAGCCGTTCCGATGGTTCCATGGATTGCCTCGGGGGTGGGGATTAAACCTGGTTACGCAATTCACCAGCCGGTCTCCATTCTAGATACCGGCGCGACAGTGATGCGGACGTTGGGATTACAGACCCATACCGAATGGGAGAGTCATGCTGTGGAAGAAATATTTCAGGCTGCCCTTGCCGCGGCCCCACGGGGATCCTTGGAATAGGTCACGTAATGCAGAATGTGAAACGGTACATGATCCGTTGTCTGGTCGGAGGGTTGTTGGGCTCTGCGACGGTCTTCCAGGCGGCCGCGGCCGGTCCCCCGGCTGCCTACACCCAGGAGCACGCCATTACCATCGACGCCACCACCATTACTCCTCAGTCCTGGTGGCAAGTGCCCGGCATCACCCCGTCCATCTATGCTTCGGACCCCGAGTCAATGGATGCCTACAAGACGACCGAGTCTCGTGCGCTCAAACTGAAGCCGGGGAAATATAAATTTGGGAGCTTCACGTTTGATTTTCCGTTCACGGTGAACTTAGATGGGAAGCTGGAGTTTGCCCAGTCGCTCGACCAATGTGTGGAGGGAAGGGGGACCCAGACCTTAACCATCCGCTGCAGCCGGACCTATCCGCATGGCGGCCAGCGCGATTACCAGTATCAGTAGAGGAGTGGTACCAATGGCCCACGCGCTGGAAGATCTTTTAGAAGCACTCGAGGATGTCGACGACGCGACCCGCGAGGAGGCGTCCAAGGCTCTAGCCGAACTCGCTGACCCCGCCACATTGGACGCGCTTGTCGGTGCCTGTGGAGACGAATTTTGGACCGTGCGGGCCCATGCGAGCTGGGGCGTGGCCAGGATCGGCGGGGTTAAAGCGGTAGAGGCGCTCATCGTCCTGTTTAACGATCCCATCATGGATGTGCGGAACGATGCCGTGGCGGCCATGGCCTCGATGGGAGCCGCAGTCGTTGATCGCCTTATCACCGCATTGAAGGATGAGCGGTGGCGTGTCCGCGAACATGCCGCGAAAACTTGTGGGGAAATAAAGGACCGGAAAGCCGTCGAAGCCCTCATGCTCGTTTGTCGAGATCGTGATGGCGCCGTGAAGAGTGCAGCGACAGAGGCGCTGGGCAAGATCGGCGACCCGAGAGCGATCCCAGTCCTGATCAAACTCTTCCGTGATCCCTCGAAAACGGTGCGAGAAACAGCAGGAACCGCACTTATCTCTATCGGCCAGCCTTCCGTCGATCCGCTGATTGAGTGTCTGAAGGATAAGGATTTTGTGGTCCGGTGCCACGCCGCCCGCGCACTCGGTGGAATGACCACCGACTATCAAATCGGCCGAACCTGGGTGCGAGACTCTAAAGTCGTTGAAGTCCTGATTGCTGCTCTGAAGGATCCGGATAGGGCCGTCCGCGAAGATGCCACGATTGCCCTGGGCATGATCGGCGATCCACGAGCCATCGATGCCTTGATCGAGGCGATGAAGGATGGCGCGGTGAAACGACATGCCATTGCGTCTCTCGGTATGATCGGCGATCCTCGCGCCTTGCCTCCGGTGCTGGACGCGTTGAAAGGGAAGGGTATTCGACAGGATGGGACCCCGACTCCTGGCTGTATCGTCAGCGAAGACGCCTTTATCAAGGAAGCGGCGGCGACGGCGCTTGGCCAGTTCCGTGACCCGCGGGTCATTCCAGACTTAATTATGCTGTTGAAGGATGGTGTCCTGCGCGAAAAG
>DASVEA010000095.1:0-4665 GCA_036380815.1 Nitrospiraceae bacterium | reverse complement strand
GATATCGACATGGACTTCTGCATGGAGCGCCGGGGCGAGGTCATCAACTATGTGCTCGACAAGTACGGCAAGGACCACGTCGCCCAGATCATTACGTTCGGGACGCTCGGGGCGAGAGCCGCGATCCGGGATGTAGGCCGTGTGTTGGAAATTCCCTATGCCGAAGTCGATCGCGTGGCCAAGCTCGTACCGAATCAGCTCAACATCACGCTCCAGCAGGCACTCGATCAAGAACCGAAACTGCGCGATCTCGTCGAGACCGATACGCGGGTGAAAGAGCTGATGGGCATCGCCCGTTCCCTCGAAGGACTGGCCCGGCACGCCTCGACTCACGCCGCCGGCGTGGTCATTTCGGAAGGGCCGCTCACGGACCACGTGCCGCTCTACAAAGGAGCCAACGATGAAATCGTCACCCAATATTCGATGGGAGACGTCGAAAAGATCGGGCTCGTCAAATTCGATTTCCTGGGCCTCAAAACCCTTACGATGATCAAACGCGCCGAGAATCTAATCAATGAGAGGCATCCCGGCGCTCCACCGTTGGTCATGGAGCAGGTGCCGTTCGACGACCCCAAAACCTTTGCCCTCCTCTCCTCAGGAAAGACGGTCGGCCTCTTCCAGTTGGAAAGCTCCGGAATGCGCGACCTCCTAACCGGCCTGAAACCGGATCGCTTCGAGGACATCATCGCCATCATCGCGCTCTATCGCCCTGGCCCGATGGATCTGATTCCCGACTTCATCAAACGAAAGCAGGGCAAGATTCCGATCGCATACGAAGTGCCTGAACTCGAACCGATCCTGAAGGACACCTACGGGGTCATCGTCTATCAGGAACAGGTGATGGCGATTGCCAACAAGGTGGCGGGCTTCTCGCTCGGCCAAGCCGACATTCTCCGGCGCGCGATGGGCAAAAAGAAGCCGGAGGAGATGGAGAAGCTGCGCGCGCAGTTCCTGGCCGGGGCCAAGACAAACAAGATTCCCGACAGGAAAGCGGAAAAACTCTATGAACTGATCCAGAAGTTTGCAGGCTACGGGTTCAACAAGTCACACGCCGCGGCCTATGCCGTCGTCTGTTACCAGACCGGCTTTTTGAAGGCGCACTACCCGACTGAGTTCATGGTGGCCCTGATGACCACCGATATGGGCAACGCCGACAAAATCGTCGGCTACTTCACGGAGTGCCGTGATCTCAACATCAAGGTCCTGCCCCCCGACGTCAACGAAAGCCATAAGAACTTTACCGTGGTGGATCACGCAATCCGGTTCGGCCTGGCGGCCATCAAGAATGTCGGCGAAGGCGCTGTCGAATCGATCATCGAGATTCGGAATGAAACCGGCCCCTTCAAGTCCTTCTTTGATTTCTGTCGTCGCGTCGATCTCCACAAAGTGAACAAGCGCATGCTCGATGGGCTGATCAAGACCGGCGCGTTTGATTCAACTGGCGCGAAACGTTCTCAACTGGCCGCGGTCCTGGATCAAGCCGTCGAGGACGGTGCGGCCGCGCAGCGCGAACGGGATCTGGGGCAGACCAATATTTTTGGCGACGAGCTGAACGGACAGAACGCTGCGGAGCATTCGGCCATGCCGCCGCTGCCCAATATTCCGGAATGGGACCAAAGCGAGCGTTTGAAACACGAACGGGAGCTGACCGGCTTCTATATTTCCTCCCATCCGCTGGCGCGCTATGAGGCCACCATCCAGGCGCTCGCCACTGCTTCGACCATCAGCCTGCCAGAATTGTCGGACGGTCGGGAGGTGAAACTCTGCGGAATCATCACGACCGTCAAAAACATGCTGACCAAGAAGGGCGACCGGATGGCCTATCTCACCCTGGAAGACCTCCAGGGCGTGGTCGAGATCATCGTCTTTCCTGATCTCTACAATAGCGCCGCCGGCCTCATGGTACCGGAACGCCTCGTGCGCATCACGGGCACGGTGGACCGGGGAGATAAAGGCACGAAGATTCGAGGGAGCAAGATCGAGCCGCTCGCCGAGGTGCAAGCACAGACAATCAAACGAGTCCGGATTCGACTGACGGACCACCCCGACGTGACGGAACAATTACCTCGCCTCCGCGAGGTCTTTCTGCGTCACCCGGGAGGCACGACCGTCTCGCTCACTTTGCGAATGGATTCAGCGCTGGAAGCCGATACGGCCCCCCTCCCTCACCTGACTGTCACCCCCAGCGAACGCTTTGTGGCAGAGGTTGAAGAAGTGCTAGGCAAAGGGGCCATTTTTCTGGTATCGTAGTCACTAATTCAGGGGAGGGTGTCTGTATTCCCCCTCCCAGAGTATTGATGTTCTAAGACGCCCTATGCGCGATTACCTCGAGTTTGAAAAGCCGATCCGCGAGATCGAAGAAAAGATCGAAAAACTCGCGGCCGTTTCTGCCGGGAAGTCAACCCCTCAGGATGAGATCCGCAAACTGCGGATGAAGCTGGCCCAGGTCGAACATACGCTGTACAGCAAACTGACTCCCTGGCAGCGGACGCAACTCGCCCGGCATCCCCAACGGCCCAGCACCCTCGATTACATCGGTTATCTATTCAGAGACTTTCTTGAGTTCCCTGGGGACCGTACGTTTGGCGACGATCGTGCCATTGTCGGCGGCTTCGCTAGATTCAACGACCGGTCGATCATGATCATTGGCCATCAAAAAGGGAAGACCCTCAAAGAACGGATGCAACGGAACTTTGGAATGCCGAACCCCGAAGGCTATCGAAAAGCCCTGCGTCTCATGAGGATGGCCGAGAAGTTTGGGCGCCCGATCGTGACCTTTATCGACACACCGGGTGCCTACCCCGGCATCGGCGCGGAAGAACGCGGCCAGGCTGAAGCCATTGCCCGCAATCTGTTTGTGATGTCCCGGCTCGCAGTCCCGATTATTTCCATCGTCATCGGTGAAGGCGGCAGTGGCGGGGCACTCGCATTAGGCGTCTCAGATCGCGTCCTCATGTTGGAGCATGGTGTCTATTCGGTCATTTCGCCGGAAGGCTGTGCCGCCATCCTGTGGGACGATCCAGCTAAAGTTCCTGATGCCGCCGCCGCCCTGAAGATGACGGCGAAGGACCTGGTCGACCTCCATATCGTCGATGAAATGATTCCGGAACCGCTCGGCGGAGCCCATCGAGACCTCAATGCCATCACCGACCGAGTCGCCAAATCCCTCAGCAACCAGCTCTCCCAACTCACCGACCTTTCCCTCCCTCAGTTGCTGACTCAACGTGACCAGAAATACCGATCCATCGGAGCCGTCAACGGGCTGATCGCCACTCCCCAATAAGCCGAGTGAGACAGGCATCCGGCTCTCACGCCTTACGCTTCACGTCCTCGTTGAGCCATGCTGCCGTCCCAGCACCAGCCACTTGACCACTGGCAAAACACGCGGTCAGCAGGTAGCCGCCGGTCGGTGCCTCCCAATCCAACATTTCTCCAGCACAAAACAGGCCTGGCAGCGTACGGATCATCAACCGTTCGTCGAGCGCGTCGAAAGGAACTCCACCAGCCGTACTGATCGCTTCCTCCAGCGGGCGCGGTGCGACGAGTCGCAACGGCAACGCCTTGATTGCGGCGGCCAGCCGAGCCGGGTCCGCAAAGTCCTCTTTCGAAACGACTTCACGAAGCAGCCCTGCTTTCACGCCTTCGATATGTGCCTGCCGCTGAAGATGCGTCGCCATCGTACGTTTGCCGCGGGGCCTGGATAAGTCGTGAGTCAGGCGCGGCATATCTCGGTCGGGCGTCAGGTCGAGGAGCGCGGTCGCCGCTCCCTTCGCCAGGATCTCGTCACGAAGAGAGGCGGACACCGCATACATCACGCCGCCTTCCACACCAGTCTCCGTGATCACGAACTCACCAGGATGCCAGGACTCTGTACCGGTACTACTCCGCATAACAACCGCCACCGACTTGACCGGATGCCCGGCAAACTTCGTCCGAAAATGCTCGCTCCAACCCACATCGAAGCCACAGTTCGCCGGCTTCAGCGGTGCTATGTGAAGACCGCGTCCTGCCAGCAGCGGCACCCAGGAAGCATCAGAGCCGAGCTTCGGCCAACTGCCGCCGCCGAGCGCAAGCACCACCGCATCGGCCTGGATAGCGCGGTTTCCCTCTGGTGAGGCAAAACACAGAACCCCCTGCTCGTCCCAACCGGACCACCGGTGACGCATGTGGAATCGCACTCCGGCCTGGCGCAACCGGCGGAGCCACGCGCGCAGCAACGGCGCTGCCTTGAAATCGGTGGGGAACACTCGCCCGGAAGAACCCACAAAAGTTTCGATGCCGAGCCCGCGGGCCCATGTTCGGAGCACATCGGGTCCGAACGATGCCAGCATCGGCGCGATCTGCGCGCGACGTGCCCCATAACGAGAAAGAAATTTTTCAGACGGTTCCGAGTGCGTGAGATTCAGGCCGCCTTTCCCGGCCAGGAGAAATTTGCGACCGACTGACGCCATGGCGTCATAGAGATCAACCTGTGCGCCTGCGGCACTCGCCGCCTCCGCTGCCATGAGCCCGGCCGGTCCTCCCCCGATAATGGCAATGTTCATCTGTATTCCACTATTTCTGCCCCGTGATGGCTGTCACGCCTTATTCATGAGCGCTGCTGCTACAATCGCCAATATACTGCGATGTTCTTCTTTGTTCGTGAAGCGGAATGAGTGTGTCTGA
>DASVEA010000094.1:0-3265 GCA_036380815.1 Nitrospiraceae bacterium | reverse complement strand
TGTGCTGAAGATACGGTTTGTCCCATCGTGCAGATCTCCGATTACGTGGTCTGAGAAGGAGCCCTGGACGGTTCCACTTCCTTCAGATCCTGCCGTTGCCTTATACCATAGGGCGGCCTGAGGCAGCGAACAGTTCCGCGAACGAACGCAGGACTCCTCACACCTCAGTTCTTGGCGGGGTGTCCAAAGCGTCTATATCAGAGGGAAGAAAGGGAAACGAGAAAGGCTACGCCTGAAATTCTTCGTTGAGGCTGGCAATGACCCGCTTGAGCTTTTCCTCCTCATCGGGCTGAATCTTCGTGAAATGGATCCCAAATGTATTGGCCTTGACCCACCGCACTTGGGCTTCGTCGATCCGCAAAGGCCAGTCGAGCCCAGGGACATAAATGCGGCACTCAAACGACTCCCCCGCGACAACCGGTAAATCCGTTTCGATCTTGCAGCCCCCGGTAGAGAGGTCCAGCGTCCGACCTTGGCCTTCTCGTTGCCCGCCTGAAAAGGTGCTTCTGAACTGTGATGTAAAACGTGGCTGTTGGCGCTTCTCCATAGGAGGCTCCTCTTTGATCATGCATGGCTGAGGATGCCTCATACTTGAATCCCGCTGATTCTATACGAGGGCCATGTTGCTTCATCCCAAATAAACAATGAACCCCGGGCTCGTATGAAGAGGCGCCGGGGTTCTTTGGAGACCGTGAGTCTCTAGATTACTTCTTCACATTCAGCAATACATGCCCGCGACGGTTCTGCTGATAGCAGGATTCAGCAGGGTCCGTGCAGAAAGGACGCGCCTTGCCGTACGACACGATCGCCACCTGCTTGGGGCCCACGCCCGACTCGATCAAATAGCTGCGCGCAGCCTTGGCTCGCTTATCCCCCAACACGATGTTGTAGTCGGCAGTGCCCCGTTCGTCGCAATGCCCCTCGACCTTCATCACCGCACCAGGATGTGACTTCAGCCACTGTGCGTCGAGGTTCAATGCCTCCATTCCGGCATCTGAAAGCGTCCACTGGTCATATCCAAAGAACACGTCCTGCAAACCAGCTTCGATAGCCGCCTTTTCCTCTTTGGTTATTTCCGCACGCTGACGGGCGCTCATTCCAGAGAAGGAACGCGATGCGATATCACTGCCCTTCTCCAGACGCTCTTCCGATGGATTCTGAGAGAAACCACTTAGCCCTCCCCCGGACCCACCTCGACCCATACCAGGAAAGTTTGGATTCGTACCGTTTTGCGTAGACCCTGATTCCGTCTCTCCATCAGACTGAAGCCATTTCATGCTACAGCCCTGACCAAACAATAGGACGAGCCCTATTGCTGCCACAACACCTGTTTTAATTGGACTTCCGATCATGATTGTTCCCCCATCCTTGGAATAACATCTCGCCTATCTATATAGGTCAAATATAGCACCAGAATAAAAAGGTGAGGCTCACTCGAGGCCCGTAGCCTTTTTGCTTGAATTGTCAGGCCGTTGGAGATGGCTCTTGCGGATAGACGCCGTAGGTGAGGAAGCAGGTGTTCCTCTGTTACCGACTATGAAAGAGTGGACCGGTGAGAAAAAAGCATAGAATTAGGCTTGCTTGCGATCCGCCCACCGAGCCGGACGCATCACGGTACTTAACGCAGCCACAGCGCAAATGAAGGCCAACATGGCCAAACTCACCATCAGAAAAAAACCAGCCCTGATATCATGGAGGACTGCGTGATACATGATGCGCCCCTCCTCTTGGTGACTGTGCTCTTATTCACTCAGCCATCCGCAAGAACAGACCCAGGGTGCCGTGGGATCCTGCTTCGTCAACCAGCGTCCACAACAGGGGCAATGCCTCGTCCAGGCCTGCCGCTGTCTACGTCCCAAAAGCCTCCCCCTAGACAGTCTGCCACGATGTTGCCTATAGCATAGCACCACTCAGACACCCCATGGATCCTGCTTCTCAATGCAAGAGTACTGCTGGAAACACGAGGAATCTATGCAGCTTTGTGGGGGGACGACCCTCTCGAAAGGGCCAGGCAGATCAGTCGCAAGATACTGACATTTCGATGATTCCATCCTGATGCTTCAGCGGATGGAGTGGTGCGCCCGGAGGGACTTGAACCCCCAACCCTCGGATCCGAAGTCGCTATCGCGCCGATTGAGACGGAGAGTGATGCAGAGTGATAGCGTGTGATATCGCTCATGGATAAAGGCGATTCTGAGGCTTGAGAAGAGTATGGGAGTGTGACGGAGTGTGATCGAATTAGATTCAGAACTGGGACCTAGACTGGGACCAAAATCTGGACCTAACGTGGTCTCAAACGCGAATGGCAAGGGTCAGGATTGCGCGATCGGTCTAGGGATTAGAGTCGACTGACGCGCTAGATTATCATCTCCATTTCCTCATCGTTGGGCCATCCTTCAATATCAGCATGCCTAGGATGAGGGTCCGGGTGGGGGACTATTTGAAGGCTGCGGTTGAGAAGTTGAGAATATACTTAGCACGTAGGTCGGTTCGAGCTAGAACAGGAGACCGTTGACGATGAAGCTTCGTAACATACTCGTCACCAATCTCCCAGATCTCCTGTTCGTAGCATCCTCGCCACTCCCACGGCGGCCAGGCTGCGGCTCCGCCCACACCATAACGGCGCAACCGGCACGTCAGCCGCGCCCCGATTCCTCGGACGCGCCGGGTTCCTCGCTCAAGACAAAACAAAGGCCCGATGCCGACCAAGCATCGAGCCTTCTGCGATTCCGTGATGGTCCCCAGGCGAAGCATGTCCCACGTGGCCAACGTGGCTCAGGCCATGGTTCCATCGCGGTTTCGCGCCATCTTCATCCTATCGTGCTTCAAGATGGACGACTCTAGGAAATCCCCCAGCCGCCGGCTGGGCACTGTACGTCTATGCCGCGGGCTGCGGGTGGGACGGCTGTCCGCCTGGGTATCGTTTCCGCTGATAAAATCGCTTCCTGCACGTCCGGCAATGCCATGGAAACAGGCCTAACAGTCGACCGAGGAAGTCCCGCACGCCATTCCGGAATGACCGCGTGCAGTACGTTGAAGAACAGTAGGGACAATCCATCCGATTTCTCCGTGCAACAAAGGCCCGGGTCCTTTCGGAGCCGAGCCTTTTCCCTCACTGCCGCCCTGGTTGCACGGCATGCACAGTGGCCGCTGTGCGTCCCCCGTGTTCCATCGCGGTGGCTAAAGCATGGCGATCATACCGCCGAACAATTCCGCGATCTGGTCAAAATTGCTCAGATGGCAAGCCTCCGGAGAGCGTATCGTT
>DASVEA010000093.1:0-2136 GCA_036380815.1 Nitrospiraceae bacterium | reverse complement strand
AAGGCGCTCAATCACGATAATCCCCATCCAGAGTTTGGTATGGCTGCACGCATCGGGATCGCGACTGGTCATGTCGTCGTCGGTGAACTGATGGGGCAGGACACCGCCAAAGAGCGGTCCGTGTTCGGCGAAACCCCGAATCTCGCTGCCCGTCTCCAAGCACTGGCACAACCCAATCAACTGGTCATTGACCCGGTGACGAAACGTCTTGTCGGACATGAGTTCGAGTTCGCGGATCTTGGCGCCTGCGCGCTGAAAGGGTTCGACACCCCCGTCCACGCCTGGCAGGTGCTGCGTCTCCGGTCGTCGGTCAGTCGGTTTGAGTCCTATCGATCCAGCCACTTAACCAATTTCGTCGGCAGAGAACAGGAACTCGCACTCCTGTTGGGTCGCTGGCGCGAAGCCGTCGATGGCGAAGGGCAGGTCGTGCTTCTGTGCGGGGAGGCCGGCATCGGCAAATCAAGAGTGGTCCGTAGTCTGTGTGAGCACCTCGCCGATGAACGATACCAGACGATGCAATTTCAATGTTCCCCGTACCATACCAATACGGCACTTTATCCGGCGATCACTTTTCTGCGTCAGGCAGCGGGACTGGCCAGCCAGGACAGTGCCCAGACGCAATTGAACAAACTCGACGCCATGGCTCGCGAAAGCGGAATCGAGAACCAGGACACGGTGTCATTGCTGGCGGATCTGCTCTCGATCCGAGGAGATCACCGGTATCCGCCGCTCACGGTGTCATCCGAAACACGCAAGGACATGACGCTGGAAGCACTCGTGCATCATCTACAACGGCTGGCCGATCACAGCCCCGTGTTGTTCATGGTGGAAGATGCCCATTGGCTTGATCCCACCACGCTGGACCTCATGACACGAATCATTGGCCGCATCAGGCAGATGCGTGTGCTCTTATTGATCACCTGTCGGCCCGACTTCAAGCCGGTCTGGGCGGAATATAGTCACGTGACATCCCTGACGCTCAGCCGGCTTCCCCGTCGGCAGAGCGCCGCACTCGTGGCGGCGATAACAGGAGGGAAAGCGTTGCCGCCTGAGGTGCAGCAGGCGATTCTCGAGAAGGCCGATGGCGTACCCCTCTATATTGAAGCGTTGACGGAGAATGTACTTGGATTCGGGCTGCTGACGGAGGACGATCATGCCTTGACCTTGAAGGGCCCATTAAAAGGATTGCCCATTCCAGACAGTTTGCAGGCGTTGCTCATGGAACGGGTAGACCGATTGGGGCCGGCCAAGGCAATTGTCCAAGCCGGGGCCGCGATCGGGCGTGACTTCACCTATGAATTGCTGCAGGCAACGGTCGAAACAACGGACAGCCAGTTGAGAGAGGCCCTCGACTTGTTCGTCGCGTCCGGGCTGATGTTCCAAGAGGGCGAGATCCCCAATGCGACGTATCACTTTAAGCATGCGCTCGTCCAAGATGCGGCCTACAACACCCTGCCCAAGAAACCCCGGCGAGTCCTCCATGCTCGCATTGCCAAAGCCCTGGAGAGTCGGTTTGCCGAGCGGGTTAAGTTGGAACCGGAACTCCTGGCGTTTCACTATGAACAGGCAGGGTTGACAGGTCCGGCTGTTGAGTATTGGCATCGTGCGGCCCGTCGAGATGCAGAACGATCAGCGAATATCGAAGCGCTCAATCATTTTTATCGGGCGCTCGAGCTACTTAAGGATCTGCCGCAAGGCCCGGAGCGTGATTCCTTGGAGTTGGATCTCCTCATCGCACGCGGCGCCCCGTTGCTGACGGTCAAAGGGTATGCATCAGACGCGATAGAGCAAAATTTTCTCAGAGCGAAGGAGTTGTCACAGGCGCACAGCGATTCTGAGCATCACTTTCTCGCCATTTGGGGATTATGGGTCTTTCATCTGGTCGGAGGACACGCCAACACGGCTCTTGGCCTAGCCGAAAATCTCCTCGCTCTGGCTACCCGCGCGCAACGCTCGGATCTACTGATTCGAGCTCACGAGAGTGTGGGTTCGACATATTGCTTCCTTGGAAGGTTTGACGAAGCCAGAACCCAGCTGCTCGGCGCGAAGTCTCTGTACGATCCGAATCAACGCCCGTCGCAGGCCTTACCCTACACCCAAGATCCTGGCATCACCGCGAGGATCATACTGGCCAGG
>DASVEA010000092.1:0-4578 GCA_036380815.1 Nitrospiraceae bacterium | reverse complement strand
ATTACGCCCCGTCGCACTTTGAAAGGGCGGCTGAGAGTATGTTATACAGCACTTCCCCTGAATGATCGGACTACCCAACCATTTCTTCACACATCTATATGGAACGAGAAACGAAAACCTATGTGCTCAAACGGCCGGTTGACGAGGCCGTTCCCCGTAAGTTCTCCATTGACTATGCGGCGGCGTTGAATACTCAGCAGCTTGCGGCAGTGACCGCGGGCGAAGGGCCATCACTGGTCATCGCCGGCGCCGGCAGCGGCAAGACGCGAACCTTGGTCTACCGAGTGGCCTATTTGATCGACTCGGGGATCGATCCGTCCCACATTCTGCTCTTGACCTTCACGCGAAAATCGTCTCAAGAGATGCTGGAACGAGCCGGTGAGTTAATTGGTGCACGCAGCGAACGTGTCCGTGGTGGCACGTTCCACTCCGTGGCCAATACGTTACTCCGGCGCTATGGCCGGTCCATCGGTCTTGAGCCTGGCTTCACGATTCTCGACCGGGGCGACGCTGAAGACTTGATTGCCCTGGTTCGTACGCAGCTGGGTTTGAATGAAAAAGATAAGCGGTTCCCCCGCAAAGCGACGATTGCGGAGATGTTCAGCAAGTCCGAGAATACGCTGCGCCCGCTCGACGAAATCGTAGTCGAAGAGTTTACTCATTTTGCCGACCATCTGGATGCGCTGGGCCAGTTGCAGCGGGGATATCAGGCGTCGAAGCGTCAGCGCCAGCTGGTGGATTATGATGATTTGCTGGTGCTGCTACGGCGGCTTGTGATGGAGGACGAGTCGATTCGTCGGACCATTTCGTCTCTGTATCGATACATCCTGGTGGATGAATATCAGGACACCAATCGCTTGCAGGCGGATGTCGTCCGGCATCTTGCATCCACCCATCAGAACGTGATGGTTGTCGGCGACGACGCGCAATCGATCTATGGCTTCAGAGGCGCGACGTTCAAGAACATCATGGAGTTCCCGTCGCTCTTTCCCGGGACTACCATCTATAAGCTGGAAGAGAATTACCGCAGCACCCAGCCGATCCTGAATCTTGCGAACTGCATTATTGAAGAGGCGACGGAGAAGTACAGCAAGCACCTCTTCACGAGGAAGCTCGATGGGCCGTTGCCGGTTTTGGTGGAGGCGGCCGGGGAGAATGCGCAATCGCGTTTCATTGCGCAGAAGATTTTGGAGTTGCGCGAGGAAGGCATTCCGCTCGACGAGATGGCGGTGCTGTTTCGATCCAGCTTCCATTCCTTCGATCTTGAAATTGTCCTGTCGCGTGCCGGGTTACCATTTGTCAAGCGAGGCGGGATGAAGTTCATCGAAACAGCGCACGTGAAGGATCTTCTGGCGCATCTGCGGGTCGTGGCGAACCCTCTGGATACCGTCAGCTGGCATCGGGCGTTGATGCTGATCGAGGGCGTGGGACCAAAGAAGGCTCAGGATCTGCTGGCGGCGATCGTGAAGGCCGACAATCCGTATCGTGTCCTGCGCGAGGTGTCGGGCAAGTCGGGAAAAGGACTCAAGGACCTCGCGCTCACACTCGAGAGTCTGTCCGGCTCAGACGAAATGCGTCCGGCTGAGCAAGTGAATCACATCTATGAGTACTATCTGCCGATCTTGAAGGTACAGTACGACGATTATCCGAAACGGATCAGGGACCTGGATCATCTCCATACCATCGCCGAAGGATACCCTGAACTTGATCAGCTGCTGGCGGATCTTGCGCTGGAGCCGCCCGATGGCAGCGCGATCGATGTGGGCGCTCCCGACCAAGACGATGAACGGCTGGTGTTGTCTACTATTCATTCAGCAAAAGGGTTGGAGTGGCAATGTGTGTTCGTCATTTGGATCGTGGATGGCCGGTTCCCGTCCGTGTACTCGTTCGTGACCGATGAGGACTTGGAAGAAGAGCGGCGACTTTTTTATGTGGCCGTTACACGGGCGAAGCAGCATCTCTTCCTTACCTATCCGATCAATGTCTTCGATAAGGGCAGCGGCATGCTGCTCTCGAAGCCGACTCGATTCCTCGACCACGTTTCCCCCGCAATGTTCGAAGCCTTGGCGCTGGTCGAAGAGGGAGGGCACTCTGACTGGTACCCTCACGACGATCGGTACGTGTAACCAGCCGCTTGTTCATACTTCGCGCTCTGTGGTTGAATCACCCCCCATGCGATGTGCCGCGGTTTGGATCCTCGGAGTTGTGCTGGCGACGTTCGGCGTCATGTCGACGCCAACTGCGGGGGTTGGTGAGGACCGCCCACCGTCTACCGAGCGGATGTGGCGTCAGTTGCTTGGCGAGGCTCAATCCTTAGGCCTTCCGACTAAATTCCTCAAAGCGGTCCCACCGGGCTTCGTTCACTTTGAGTTCGACGATTTGCATAGCTATGCCGCCGAGTATCATCTCGGGGAGCATCGGATGGTGCTCAATCGTGCGCTGTCCTTTAATGGAGCCGGGGCCACATTGCGTCCGCTCGGGCGACTCACCCATGCCCAGGTCGAAACGCTCTATCACGAACTGTTCCACGCTTATATCGACTATCTGGTAATGGCGGCTGAGGCATCGCCTGAGGTTGCATTGCATCCAGTGCTCGCTTTTGCGAGAGTGCAGCAGGGCTGTCACTATGGAACGGTGTTGATCACACCGGTCGTGCAGAGGAAGGGCGAAACTGAGGAGCGGTTTCTGACCGAACGTGAATCCTGGGAAGCTCTCAACGAAACATGGGCGGTGTTTGTCGGGTGGATCGTGTGGAACCAGTTGGAATTGACCCCTAGCACAGCACGATCGATTCAGAAATCAGGGAAGAGTCAGGACGAATGGGTAAGTCGTCTCAGGAGTGCCGATCGAGAAGGAATCCTCCGTGGGTATTACGAGCCGGAAGATCCCGGCGAACGAGCCGTCGCTCGAAAGCGGTACTTGGCTCCTGCATCGCGATTGTCTGAACAAGAAGTAGCGGTACTTATGAAGAATGTCATTGATTTTTCCCCCAGCCTCCTTGCCCGTGCGAGGGGGGCACTTTCTGATTCAGGCCAAGGGGTTCAACGATACGGTCAGTGCGGATAGGAAAGGACGCATCTTCATAAGCCTATGAAATATCTGTGAGGTGCTTAGCCCGCATTACTCATGAGCGCTTCTGCTTCAATCGCCAATGTTGGGGCGAGAGGGGCGGAGCTAGAGGCTAGGGGGGTGACCAGAAGGAATGTCTTCCCTCTCACCTCATGCCACTCGCCCCTCGCTTGGCGACTGCGCGATTTCGTGACGAACCGTCATGAATAATGCGGGTTAGGGAAAGTGAGCTGGTCTAGCAAGTATCGAGAAAGGCTGATATGAAAAAGACGGGATCTGGCAGGATGGCGCCAGCAAAATTCAGGTGGAGATAGGGGGTATCAGATAAAAAAACAAAATAATTCTGCTTTTGGGTCTTGACTTCGCCAGACTTCATCAATAGAATCGAGCGTTTCCTGAACAAGGCTGTGCCCACAGATCACCACTTTCATCCTTAATTATAAGGAAGGGGGAGCTGTGTGTGTACCAGCTTGCTTTTCTTTTTTCATCAGTCGGATGAAAACAGACAATGATAATTGAGCGCGTAGATTTTTCTGTCGTGTGCAGGGAGTTTCGGGCAGGTACCCAAGTGGCCAAAGGGGGCAGACTGTAAATCTGTTGCCATCGGCTTCCAAGGTTCGAATCCTTGCCTGCCCACCACAAAGAATTGATGCAGGCAAGTGACGAGTACTGAGTGCTGAGCGAATGAGAACTCAGGTTTTGAACTCAGCACTGCGCACTCAGCACTTTATAATGGGCGGGCGTAGCTCAGTGGTAGAGTTCCAGCCTTCCAAGCTGGCTGTCGTGGGTTCAAATCCCATCGCCCGCTCCAAAGGAAGACGTGAGGCGGTAGGCGTAAAACGTGAAAAGTCGAGGAAGTATTCTGGGTCAGTGGTTCGCACTGTCGTTTCAGCTTTTACGATTCACGTTTCACGGAGAGGAACGCCCACGTAGCTCAGTTGGTAGAGCACGTCCTTGGTAAGGACGAGGTCACGCGTTCGATCCGCGTCGTGGGCTCCAGAAGTTCAGTCACAGGTTGAGGCTGAGGTCAAGGTTGAGGAGGAGAGACCGAGAGGGACTTCTCAACCTTAGCCTGAACCTTAACCTTACGTAAGCAACGGAGGCAGTTATGGCGAAGGCGAAATATGAGCGGCGGAAGCCGCACGTGAATATCGGGACGATCGGGCACGTGGACCACGGCAAGACGACGTTGACGGCGGCGTTGACCAAGGTGTCCGCGGAGAAGGGCCTGGCGAAGTTCATCTCCTATGACGAAGTGGCGAAGGCCAGCGAAAGCCAGGGCCGGCGTGATGCCACCAAGATTATGACCATTGCCATCAGTCACGTGGAATACGAAACGGCCGCGCGCCACTACGCCCATGTGGACTGCCCGGGCCACGCCGATTACGTCAAGAACATGATCACCGGGGCGGCGCAGATGGACGGTGCCATTCTGGTCGTGAGCGCCGCGGACGGGCCCATGCCCCAGACGCGGGAGCATATCCTCTTGGCCCGGCAGGTCGGGGTGCC